>NZ_JAHLQZ010000218.1:0-6019 GCF_018919505.1 Citrobacter sp. S55_ASV_140 | reverse complement strand
TCCTTGAACCGGGCGGTCGTTTCCCGACGATAGAAGAAGACGAGCCGGTGAAGTGGTTGTTATGCAGTGAATATAAGCGGTTATGAGCGGTAGGCCCGGTAAGCGAAGCGCCATCGGGCAATAATCACTGCGTAACGGGTGAGGCAACGTTACTACCTGATACCACACCCGCCTGCATGGTCTGCGTGACCTGCTGTTTCTCTGCATTCACCGCATGTAACTGACCGTTGACTGTGGGCTTGAGCGGCGTATCGGCCTGAATGTTGCCGCTGGCGGTGAGTTGAATGTTACCGTCGCCGGAAAGCGGCAGTGCTGGCCAGCCCCACTGTTGCAGGATGGTCATTGGCACGCCGCGCCCGTTCAGGCTGACCTGTGCCTGACGCTGAGGCAGTTGCGAAATGCTGGCGGTGGCCTCCAGCAGCCCTTTTTCTGTATAGGCGCTTAGTTCACTGATATTGATGGTACTGCCGTTCGCCGTTAGCGCCAGCGAAGGACGGCGCACGTCGGTGCGATTAAAGGTGGCAGCAGCGGCGTTGAGCGTGGCGTTACCGCTCCAGATCCCCCACTGGTTGTTCTGTACCAGCCCGAGGTTAGCGCCGTAACCGTCCAGTGCGGTGAGTTGCCACGGGAAGGCCGGGTCAATGTCGATCACCAGATTACGGCTGGCGCTGAATTTCTTCAGCGTCAGGCTGTTTAGCCAGGCTGGCAGAGGCTTCATCCATAGCTGTTTCCAGTTTTCCGGTAGCGTATATTCCAGGCCGGCAATCGCGGCATCGTCGAGAACCAGCGCTTTGTTGTTACGCATCCAGTTTCCGGATGTTCTGAGCATTCCCCCTTCCCAGCGGGTCGTGAACTGGCGCAGCGCAATGCCCTGCGGCGAGAACTCGGCGTTCAGAATCGGATCGAAGAAATGCAGTGAACCGTAGATAAACTCGCTGGCGTTCATCGACAGTTTTCCTTCCTGTGTTTGCCAGTCATCTTTGCTAAACGTCATGTTGCGCAAACTCAGATCAAGGTCCGTGACCGCCCAGTCAGGACCTTGCAGACGGGCATCCGTCACTTCCAGACGACCAATTTGCAAGGATGGAATAGTGGTTAGCGGCGCAAAAAAGTCGGCCAGCGATTTGTCACTTTGCAGC
This sequence comes from Citrobacter sp. S55_ASV_140, assembly GCF_018919505.1. Classification (NCBI taxonomy): domain Bacteria; kingdom Pseudomonadati; phylum Pseudomonadota; class Gammaproteobacteria; order Enterobacterales; family Enterobacteriaceae; genus Citrobacter; species Citrobacter sp. S55_ASV_140. Next base: position 4,880 of record NZ_JAHLQZ010000218.1, on the reverse strand, counting down.
CGGATATCGTTCAGGCGCAGATTCTCTACCACCCAGCTACCGTCGGTATTGCGCTGCGCCACGCCGGTTAATGCGCCACGCGCGACGTCTGCGCCAATATTACTTAGCGTCACCCGACCATGGTCAATGCTGCCTTCAATCAATACGTTGGTGGTGGGGACATCGTTCAGCGTCAATGAGCTGGCGCTGAGCTGAATTTGTGCTTTGCTGCCGAGAATTTTACCTGCCTCAGGGCTCCAGGGAATCACGCCGCCGTTCACGCGCTGGGCGCTCAGGTTCCACTCGCTACCGGGGCTGTTGAGCGCCATATCCTGTAACTGCAGGCGATCGGCCTGGAACGGTAGCGGTGCGGTTTGCTGGGAAAGATTCAGCGTGCCGTTTTGCAAGAGGATAGTGTCTACGTGCCGCGGGTCGGTGATTTGGCGACTGCTCAGCCCAATATCGACCGTTTTAGCGACCAGCGTTGCGGGCTGACCATCGCGACCAAAGGTGACGTTTTCCAGCAGAATATGGGAAGGGGAAGAAAACCGGTGATCGATAGCATCAAATGCCAGATGATAGCTGCTGTTCTCTGAAACCCAGGCGCTGACGTGCTCTGCGCCCCAACGGGTTTGCAGTAGAAAATAAAGGCCGAGAATCGCCACTGCACAGGCGATCAGCACGTAAAGAAGCAGCTTTCCAATAAATTTCATGGTCTTCCATCCCGCGAAGTGCACATAGTCAAGTTATGCACGATTTAGAGGCAATGCTCAAGGCAGGAATGGTGAAAGAGCGTTACAGCGGCGTTGATTCAGAGCCAACGCCGCATTTTGCTTATTGCTTCTCTGGTGGGAACACCAGATTCAGAACGATAGCGGTGATACCGCCTGCGGCAATGCCTGAGGAGAGCAGATTTTTCACCCAATCCGGGGCAAATTGCAGAATCAGCGGCTGCTGGGAGACGCCCAGGCCAACGGCCAGCGACAGCGCAATAATCAAAATAGCGCGGCGGTTCAGCGGCTCGCGAGAGACAATACGCACGCCAGATGCGGCGATAGTACCGAACATTACCAGGGTTGCGCCGCCCAGTACCGGTTCAGGAATATGCTGTACAAAACCGCTAACTGCCGGGAACAGGCCCAATGCTATCAGCATCAGCGCCACCACAAAACCGACGTAACGACTGGCTACGCCCGTTAACTGAATGACCCCATTGTTCTGACCAAAACAAGAGTTCGGGAAGGTATTGAACACGGCGGAAACAAACGAGTTCAGACCGTTCGCCAGCACGCCGCCTTTCAGGCGTTTCATATACAGCGGACCAGAAACCGGCTGTTCGGAAACATCGGAGGTAGCCGTAATATCACCGATGGTTTCCAGCGACGTAATCATAAAGACCAGCATCAGCGGCAGCAGTAAGCTCCAGTCGATACCGAGGCCATAATACAGCGGCGTTGGCACCATGATCAGGTCCTGGCTTACCGGTGCGGTATTTTGCGGCAGCATGTCCATAAACCATGCCAGCAGGTAGCCTGCCGCCATCGCAATCACCAGGGACGCAACGCGCAGGTACGGGTTGCGTTGGCGGTTAAGCAGGATGATCAGCGCCAGCACAACGCCAGCCAGCAGTAAATTCTTCGGTGCGCCAAAGGTGTTATCGCTCATTGCGGCATAACCACCGCCAATCGACGTCAGACCCACCTGAATCAGCGACAGGCCGATAATCATCACCACCACGCCTGAGACCAACGGGGTAATAATACGCCGCGCCAGGTGCAGTACACGCGAGATAACCATTTCAGTGCAGCTCGCTAACATCAGCGTACCAAACAGGGCCGCCATCATGGTTGGGATATCTGCACCACCGGTTTTTAGCGCCGTGCCACCCATAATCAGCGGCGCAACAAAATTAAAGCTGGTGCCCTGAATAGATAACAGCCCGGAACCAACCGGCCCCCAGGCTTTGATCTGAATGATAGAAGCTACGCCGGAAGCGAACAGCGACATACTGATAATGTGTTGAGTATCCTGAGCCGGCAAACCGAGCGCCTGGCAAATTAACAGCGCCGGGGTGATCACCGCGACGAACATGGCCAGCAGGTGCTGACAGGCGGCAAACAGGGTCTGGGCTAACGGGGGGCGATCTTCAAGACGGTAAATCAGTTCACTGTTGTGAGTCTGCGCAACCGGTTGCGCATTTGTTGACTCTACGGCGTTAACGGACATCAGAGGCAATCCCATGGTGGAAAAGCGGTGATTTTATCTGACCAGGGCGGAAAAGCAAACGTTTGCCAGCAGTTATTCTTAATATTTAAAACGGATAAACAAACTTTTTTATATAACTTTTCATCATTTTCTGCTTAAAATCCACCCCGAAAACTCAATAAGAGCTAAAAAATCGGTCTGGAATGCATCGTGCGTGATTGTGCTAAACGCACTAATGGAGCTGTAAATGTTTTATCTCGATACGTTATCTACTCTGGTTGCGGCAACCCTTGTATTGCTGCTGGGACGTAAGCTCGTCCAGTCTGTCTCCTTCCTGAAAAAATACACCATTCCCGAACCTGTAGCCGGTGGATTGCTGGTGGCGATTGCGTTGCTGGTGCTGAAAAAAAGCATGGGCTGGGAAGTAAACTTCGATATGACCCTGCGCGATCCGCTGATGCTGGCGTTCTTCGCTACCATCGGCCTGAACGCTAATATCGCCAGCCTGCGCGCCGGTGGCCGCGTGGTGGGTATTTTTCTGATTGTCGTTGTGGGACTGCTGCTGATGCAGAACGCCATCGGTATCGGTATGGCGAGCCTGCTGGGCCTGGATCCGTTGATGGGCCTGATTGCCGGTTCGATCACGCTCTCTGGCGGACATGGAACCGGGGCTGCGTGGAGCAAGTTGTTTATTGAGCGCTACGGTTTTACCAATGCGACTGAAGTTGCAATGGCTTGCGCAACCTTTGGTCTGGTGTTGGGGGGGCTGATTGGCGGCCCGGTGGCGCGCTATCTGGTTAAACACTCCACCACGCCTGACGGTATGCCGGACGATCAGGCTGTACCGACCGCGTTTGAAAAGCCGGACGTTGGACGCATAATCACCTCGCTGGTGCTGATTGAAACCATCGCGCTGATCGCTATCTGTCTGACGGTAGGTAAAATCGTTGCGCAAATGCTGGTCGGAACGGTGCTCGAACTGCCGACCTTCGTCTGCGTGCTGTTTGTTGGTGTGATCCTCAGTAATGGCCTGGCGCTCATGGGCTTTTATCGGGTGTTCGAACGGGCGGTTTCAGTGCTGGGCAACGTGAGCCTGTCGCTGTTCCTGGCGATGGCGCTGATGAGCCTGAAACTGTGGGAGCTGGCATCTCTGGCGCTGCCGATGCTGGCGATACTGGTTGTGCAGACGATTTTTATGGCGTTGTACGCGGTATTTGTTACCTGGCGCATGATGGGCAAAAACTACGATGCCGCTGTACTGGCAGCCGGCCACTGCGGTTTTGGGCTTGGCGCAACGCCAACGGCGATTGCTAACATGCAGGCAATTACTGAACGTTTCGGGCCATCCCATATGGCGTTCCTGGTGGTGCCGATGGTGGGGGCGTTCTTTATCGATATCGTCAACGCGTTAGTGATTAAGCTGTATCTGCTGCTGCCGATTTTTGCGCAATAACGGCTGTGCGGCGGAGTAACATCCGCCGCGATAAATCGATTATGCGTTGGAGTAACGTTCGGTTTCCGGCATCCAGCGCTCTATCAGCGCGGCAGCCTGTTGCGGATAACGTTCATGAATATGGCGGGCTATACGCTGAACTTCCGGAATCATGGCCTGATCGCGCAATAAATCCGCTACTTTGAATTCTGCCGTTCCGGTCTGGCGCGTACCTAACAGCTCGCCGGGTCCGCGGATCTCTAAATCTTTTTGTGCAATCACGAACCCGTCATTGCTGTCCCGCAGAACCTGCAGGCGTTTCTGCGCCGTTTTTGACAGCGGCGATTTGTAGAGCAGGACGCAGTGGGAAGCCACGGCGCCACGGCCTACGCGGCCACGCAACTGGTGCAACTGCGCCAGGCCTAATCGCTCCGGGTTTTCAATGATCATCAGGCTGGCGTTCGGCACGTCCACACCCACTTCAATCACCGTGGTGGCGACCAGCAGATGTAATTCACCCTGCTTAAAGGCGGCCATCACCGACTGCTTCTCGGCGGGCTTCATGCGCCCATGCACCAGGCCAATATTCAGCTCTGGTAAGGCAAGCTTAAGTTCTTCCCACGTGGCTTCTGCCGCCTGCGCTTCTAATAAATCAGACTCTTCGATTAGTGTACAAACCCAGTACGCCTGACGCCCTTCGTGGGTGCAGGCGTTGCGCACACGGTCAATGATGTCGCTACGGCGGGTATCGGGAATCGCCACTGTGGTGATCGGCGTACGCCCCGGCGGCAGTTCGTCAATGACAGACGTGTCGAGATCGGCATAGGCGGTCATGGCCAGCGTACGCGGGATCGGGGTGGCGGTCATAATGAGCTGGTGTGGGTGGAAACCCTGCTGCTGGCCTTTCTCCCACAGCGCCAGACGCTGATGCACGCCAAAACGGTGCTGTTCGTCGATAATCACCAGCGCCAGCCCGTTGAACTGAACTTGTTCCTGGAAAATTGCGTGTGTGCCGACAATCATCTGCACCTGACCGCTGGTGATGGCTTCCTGCTGTGCCTGGCGTGCTTTACCTTTTTGCTTACCTGCCAGCCAACCCACTTCAACGCCCAAAGGTTCGAACCAGTTGCGGAAATTATTTGCGTGCTGTTCAGCCAGTAATTCAGTGGGGGCCATCAGCGCCACCTGCTTACCATGCGCAATCGCACGCAGGGCGGCAAGTGCTGCAACCAGCGTTTTACCGGAACCGACATCGCCCTGCACC
>NZ_JAHLQZ010000217.1:0-6020 GCF_018919505.1 Citrobacter sp. S55_ASV_140 | reverse complement strand
GTGCTGGAATGGGTGACGGATCCCGTCAGCGTGTTGCAGACGCTGTGGTCAGTATTGCGTCCCGGCGGCGCGCTGTCGTTAATGTTCTACAATGCTAACGGTCTGTTGATGCATAACATGGTCGCAGGGAACTTTGACTATGTGCAGGTGGGGATGCCGAAACGTAAAAAGCGTACGCTTTCACCGGACTACCCACGCGATCCGGGGCAGGTTTACCAGTGGCTGGAACAGATCGGTTGGCAGATAACGAGTAAAACGGGCGTCCGAGTGTTTCATGACTATCTGCGGGATAAGCATAAACAACATGACGACTATGAAATGTTACTTGAGTTAGAAACGCGCTATTGCCGCCAGGAACCGTATATCAGCCTTGGGCGCTATATTCATGTCACCGCGATTAAAAGTCCGGCCCGAGCCGCAGATGCAAGGATAACCTATGAGTGAATTTTCCCAGACAGTCCCCGAACTGGTTGCCTGGGCCAGAAAAAATGACTTCTCCATCTCTCTGCCGGTAGACAGACTTTCGTTCCTGCTGGCGGTCGCCACTCTGAACGGCGAGCGACTTGACGGCGAGATGAGTGAAGGTGAGCTGGTGGATGCGTTCCGCCATGTGAGTGATGCGTTTGAGCAAACCAGCGAAACCATTGGCGTACGTGCTAACAACGCGATTAACGATATGGTGCGTCAACGTCTGCTGAACCGCTTTACCAGCGAGCAGGCGGAAGGCAATGCCATATATCGTTTAACGCCGCTCGGGATTGGCATCACGGATTACTACATACGTCAGCGCGAATTCTCTACGCTGCGTCTTTCAATGCAACTGTCGATTGTTGCAGGCGAACTGAAGCGCGCGGCGGATGCGGCAGCGGAAGGCGGCGATGAGTTCCACTGGCATCGCAATGTTTACGCGCCATTGAAATATTCGGTGGCGGAGATTTTCGACAGTATCGATCTCACCCAGCGCATCATGGATGAACAGCAGCAGCAGGTGAAAGACGATATCGCGCAGTTGCTGAACAAAGACTGGCGGGCGGCGATTTCCAGCTGTGAACTGCTGCTTTCTGAAACTTCCGGGACGCTGCGCGAACTGCAGGATACGTTGGAAGCGGCGGGGGATAAGCTACAGGCAAACCTGCTACGAATCCAGGATGCCACGATGGCGCATGACGATTTGCATTTTGTCGACAGACTGGTGTTTGACTTACAAAGTAAGCTCGACCGTATTATCAGTTGGGGCCAGCAGTCTATTGATTTGTGGATCGGTTACGATCGCCATGTGCATAAGTTTATCCGTACCGCGATTGATATGGATAAAAACCGCGTCTTTGCCCAGCGTTTGCGCCAGTCCGTGCAGACTTATTTTGACGATCCATGGGCGCTGACTTATGCCAACGCCGACCGTCTGCTGGATATGCGTGATGAAGAGATGGTCCTGCGTGACGAAGAGGTCACCGGTGAGCTTCCGACAGATCTGGAATATGAAGAATTTAACGAGATCCGTGAGCAACTGGCGGCGATCATCGAAGAACAGTTGGCTATCTACAAATCCAGACAAACGCCACTGGATCTCGGTTTGGTAGTGCGCGAGTATCTGGCGCAATATCCACGTGCGCGTCACTTCGACGTCGCGCGTATTGTTATCGATCAGGCGGTACGTCTTGGCGTAGCGCAAGCAGATTTCACCGGACTGCCAGCCAAATGGCAGCCGATTAATGATTACGGAGCCAAGGTACAGGCGCATGTCATTGACAAATATTGAACAAGTGATGCCGGTAAAGCTGGCGCAGGCGCTGGCGAATCCGTTATTTCCGGCGCTGGATAGCGCCTTACGTTCGGGCCGACATATCGGCCTGGATGAACTGGATAATCATGCCTTCCTGATGGATTTTCAGGAATATTTTGAAGAATTTTACAGCCGCTATAACGTGGAACTGATCCGCGCGCCGGAAGGATTCTTCTACCTTCGTCCGCGTTCAACGACGCTCATTCCGCGTTCGGTTCTGTCCGAACTGGACATGATGGTGGGTAAAATTCTTTGCTATCTCTATCTCAGCCCGGAACGCCTGGCGAATGAAGGGATTTTTACCCAGCAAGAGTTATACGACGAGTTGTTGACGCTGGCGGATGAAGCGAAACTGCTGAAGCTGGTGAACAACCGTTCAACCGGTTCGGACGTTGACCGTCAGAAGCTACAGGAAAAGGTACGTTCTTCGCTAAACCGTCTGCGTCGCTTAGGCATGGTGTGGTTTCTGGGTCACGACAGCAGCAAATTCCGTATTACGGAATCGGTCTTCCGCTTTGGCGCGGACGTACGCACCGGTGACGATCCGCGCGAAGCACAGCGTCGCTTAATTCGTGATGGCGAAGCAATGCCAGTCGAAAACCGCCTGCAGCTCAACGATGAGCCCGAAGAGAATCAGCCGGACAGTGGAGAAGAAGAATAATGATTGAACGCGGTAAATTTCGCTCACTTACGCTGATTAACTGGAATGGCTTTTTTGCCCGTACGTTCGACCTGGATGAACTGGTCACCACGCTGTCCGGTGGTAACGGTGCGGGTAAATCCACGACCATGGCGGCATTTGTTACGGCGCTCATCCCGGATTTAACCCTGCTGCATTTCCGTAATACCACCGAAGCCGGTGCGACCAGCGGTTCACGTGACAAAGGTCTGCACGGTAAGCTGAAGGCGGGGGTCTGTTACTCAATGCTTGACGTCCTCAACTCCCGCCATCAGCGCGTGGTTGTCGGCGTTCGTCTGCAACAGGTTGCCGGTCGCGATCGTAAAGTGGATATCAAGCCGTTTGCCATTCAGGGGCTGCCGATGTCGGTGCAGCCCACTCAGTTGGTTACGGAAACGCTGAACGAACGCCAGGCGCGCGTCCTGTCTCTCCCTGAGCTGAAAGAAAAGCTTGATGAGATGGAAGGCGTGCAGTTTAAGCAGTTCAACTCAATAACGGATTATCACTCGCTGATGTTCGATCTGGGCATCATTGCCCGTCGTCTGCGCTCTGCGTCCGATCGTAGTAAATTCTATCGTCTGATTGAAGCCTCGCTGTATGGCGGTATCTCCAGCGCTATTACTCGCTCGCTGCGTGATTACCTGCTGCCAGAAAACAGCGGCGTACGCAAAGCGTTCCAGGATATGGAAGCCGCGCTGCGTGAAAACCGCATGACCCTGGAAGCGATTCGCGTAACCCAGTCTGACCGCGATCTGTTTAAGCATTTGATCAGCGAAGCGACCAACTACGTGGCAGCGGATTATATGCGCCATGCCAACGAGCGCCGTATTCATCTGGATAAAGCGCTGGAATATCGTCGTGAACTGCATACCTCACGCAAGCAGTTGGCTGCTGAGCAGTATAAGCACGTGGATATGGCGCGCGAACTGGGCGAGCACAACGGCGCGGAAGGCGATCTGGAAGCTGATTACCAGGCGGCGAGCGATCACCTCAATCTGGTGCAAACCGCGCTGCGTCAGCAGGAAAAAATTGAACGCTATGAAGCGGATCTCGAGGAATTACAGATCCGTCTCGAAGAACAAAATGAGGTCGTCGCGGAAGCCGTTGACCGCCAGGATGAAAACGAAGCCCGCGCGGAAGCCGCTGAGCTGGAAGTGGATGAGCTGAAAAGTCAGCTTGCCGATTATCAGCAGGCGCTGGATGTCCAGCAAACGCGAGCTATCCAGTATACCCAGGCGATTCAGGCGTTAAGCCGGGCCAAAGAGTTGTGCCACTTACCGGATCTGACAGCCGACAGCGCTGCCGAATGGCTGGAAACCTTCCAGGCCAAAGAGCAGGAAGCCACAGAAAAACTGTTGACGCTGGAACAAAAAATGAGCGTGGCGCAAACCGCGCACAGCCAGTTTGAACAGGCTTATCAGCTGGTGGCGGCGATCAACGGCCCACTGGCGCGTGGTGAGGCCTGGAGCGTGGCGCGTGAACTTCTGCGGGAAGGCGTTGAGCAGCGTCACCTGGCGGAACAGGTTCAGCCGTTGCGTATGCGTCTTAGCGAACTGGAGCAGCGTCTGCGCGAGCAGCAGGACGCCGAGCGGCTGTTGGCTGAATTCTGCAAACGCCAGGGTAAACAGTTCGATATCGATGAACTGGAAGCGCTGCATCAGGAGCTGGAAGCGCGCATCGCCGCCTTGTCGGACAGCGTATCGTCAGCCAGCGAACAGCGAATGACGCTGCGTCAGGAACAGGAACAACTGCAGTCGCGTATCCAGCATTTGATGAAACGCGCGCCGGTCTGGCTGGCCGCGCAAAATAGCCTGAATCAACTTAGCGAACAGTGCGGCGAAGAGTTTACCTCCAGCCAGGACGTGACCGAGTATTTGCAGCAATTGCTGGAGCGCGAGCGTGAAGCCATTGTTGAGCGCGATGAAGTTGGCGCGCGCAAAAACGCGGTTGATGAAGAAATTGAACGTTTAAGTCAGCCGGGCGGGGCGGAAGATCAGCGTCTGAACGCGCTGGCGGAACGCTTCGGCGGCGTGCTGCTGTCTGAAATTTATGACGACGTTAGCCTTGAAGATGCGCCGTACTTCTCCGCACTGTACGGTCCGTCGCGCCATGCTATCGTGGTGCCGGATCTGTCGCTGATTACCGAACAGCTTGAAGGACTGACGGATTGTCCGGAAGATCTCTATTTTATCGAAGGGGATCCGCAGTCGTTTGATGACAGCGTTTTCAGCGTTGATGAGCTGGAAAAAGCGGTGGTGGTGAAAACCGCCGAACGTCAGTGGCGTTATTCCCGCTTCCCGACGGTGCCGATTTTTGGCCGCGCCGCGCGCGAAAGCCGTATCGAAACCCTGCATGCCGAGCGTGAAGGGCTGTCTGAACGTTTCGCCACGCTCTCTTTTGACGTCCAGAAAACCCAGCGTCTGCATCAGGCGTTCAGCCGCTTTATCGGCAGCCATTTGTCGGTGGCGTTTGAAGCCGATCCAGAAGCGGAGATTCGTCAGTTGAACAGCCGCCGCGTTGAGCTGGAGCGTGCGCTGACCAATCATGAAAATGATAACCAGCAAAGCCGTATGCAGTTTGAACAGGCGAAAGAGGGGGTTTCTGCGCTGAACCGCCTGCTGCCGCGTTTAAATCTGCTGGCCGATGAAACGCTTGCCGATCGCGTGGACGAAATTCGTGAGCGTCTGGATGAAGCTCAGGAAGCGGCGCGTTTTGTGCAGCAGCACGGCAATCAGTTAGCCAAACTGGAACCGATGGTTTCGGTTCTGCAAAATGACCCTGAGCAGTTTGAACAACTGAAGGAAGATTACGCCTATTCCCAGCAGATGCAGCGTGATGCGCGTCAGCAGGCGTTTGCGCTGACAGAGGTCGTACAACGTCGGGCGCACTTTAGCTATTCCGATTCAGCCGAAATGCTGAGCGGCAACAGCGATCTGAACGAAAAACTGCGCCAACGCCTGGAACAGGCGGAAGCTGAACGTACCCGAGCTCGTGAAGCGCTGCGCAGCCACGCCGCGCAGTTAAGCCAGTACAACCAGGTCATGGCGTCGCTGAAAAGCTCCTATGACACTAAAAAAGAACTGCTCAACGACTTACAACGTGAACTGCAGGATATCGGCGTTCGTGCTGACAGCGGTGCGGAAGAGCGTGCCCGTATTCGTCGGGATGAACTGCACGCGCAGCTCAGTAACAACCGTGCGCGCCGTAACCAGCTGGAAAAAGCGCTGACCTTCTGCGAAGCGGAGATGGACAACCTGACCCGCAAACTGCGCAAACTGGAACGCGATTATTTTGAGATGCGCGAACAGGTAGTCATGGCGAAAGCCGGCTGGTGTGCCGTGATGCGCATGGTGAAAGACAACGGTGTTGAACGCCGTCTGCACCGTCGCGAGCTGGCATATCTTTCTGGTGATGAACTGCGTTCGATGTCGGATAAGGCGCTCGGTGCGCTGCGTCTGGCGGTGGCGGATAACGAACACCTGCGTGATGTGTTGCGCATGTCTGAAGATCCGAAGCGCCCGGAGCGTAAAATTCAGTTCTTTGTCGCGGTTTATCAGC
>NZ_JAHLQZ010000216.1:0-6103 GCF_018919505.1 Citrobacter sp. S55_ASV_140 | reverse complement strand
ATATACAACGATCCCGCAATTACCAGGACATCTGGTTGGGATGCTTCACCGTAAGTCTGACGAAGTCAGTATAGCTAACCCTGACGACACTGTCTGAAATTTGACCATCTAACCCGCGAGCTTTAATGTCTTCTTCCAGTACAGAGACCTTAATGGAGGCATTTTGCAGACTTTCAAGGAAACGGCTTCCTTCTATTGCGGCAGTCACGCCATCCTGGAGCAGTAAAAGCTCATCGTCTTTTTCAATCAGGCGAAGAAGAGAGGAGAAATCAGTAAGCCACGCGGAGCGGTGTAGTGTGTGCAGCATGAGAGTCTCAAAACCTTAAAATGACGTCATAATTGCCTAGCTCACGGCGCAAATCTTCAGGTTCCAACGGCGTGGCATCAACCACAAAATTAACACCCTGCTGAAGACCCCGCTCACGTAATGAGGCGGCACAAAGCCAACATTGATCGATATCGTACAACTCCAACAGCTTAAACGTTGCGATATAGTTGCGAGCCAGAACGACATCCGGTTGTTGACCCTGGAGGATCTGGAACACGCCATCGCCGATAAAAAACACGCCGAGACCTTCCGTTAGCGCAGATGTCGCCAGTAAGGCATCTAACCCTTCACGGCCGGATGCGCTGCCGTGCGGCACGGTAGAAAAGACAAAAGCAACCCGTTTCATTAAAACTGCACCACGCGATCGCAGGTCAGGGACGCCTCAGCCAGCGAACCCAGCCCGCTGAGATTGAAACCTGATTGTAGATTAGCACCTGCCAGCCCAAGCCGCTTTGCTTCAGCTTCATCAACAACGCCGCGGCGCAACGCCGCTGCAACGCAGATATTTAGCGTCACGCCATGTTGTTGGTTCAGCTGTTGCCAGGCTCGTACCAGATCATACTCATCGCTGGCGGGCGAAGTCAGGAAGTTGGCGTTATACACACCTTCACGATAGAAAAATACGCTGCTTAACTCATGCCCTTCCTTGAGTAGCGCGTGGGCAAATTGCAACGCGCTACTCGCCTGCTGTGTACCATAAGCAGGTCCCGTCACCATGATGGTAAAGCGCATTACTTGTCTTGCCCCTGGAAATCGCCGCTTTTGAACTGGCGAATATAGAGGTAGACCGTGTGCTTGGAGATATTCAGCCGATCGGCGACCTGGTTAATCGCATCTTTAATATCGAAGATACCTTTCTCATACAGATTCAGGACAATCTGGCGGTTTTTCGCATTGTTGGATACATTGCGATCGGCATTCACTTCTTCGATCGTGAATTCCAGCGTCTGGGTGACCAGATCTTCGACTGAAGAAGCAAAGTTCACGGCAGAGCCCACTTCCGGGGTTTCCGGTGGGATAAAGGTATTCATTATCTGCGAGAATGGCACATCGAGGTTCATGTTGATGCACAGCAGACCAATCACGCGATGCTCTCGGTTACGGATGGCAATCGTCACCGACTTCATCAAGACACCGCTTTTCGCACGTGTGAAGTAACACTTCGACACGCTGCTATCCGCACCCGTCATATCATGCAGCATACGCAAAGCAAGGTCGGTTATCGGTGAGCCAATTTTACGGCCCGTGTGTTCACCGTTCGCAATGCGGATAGCCGAGCATTTCAAATCCTGCAAAGAGTGCAATACGATTTCACAATGGGAACCAATGAGCATCGCCAACCCGTCCACTACCGCTTCATAGGATTTAAGGATATCGAAGTCAGTTTGATCGAAAGGACGTTGATCCAGTAAATCTAGCTCACTGGTTTCGTTGGTTAAAAGCGACCTGGACATGAAAAAAAGCACTCCTTTTCAGGAGCCTGTCGTTATGTTGTCAGGGCAGGCTCATCACTATTATAGGGGCATCTAAAGTAATACAGCGCACAAGGCGCTTTCCAGTATTAATTATATCCTGTCGATAATAAAAAACCGCCGCCCTGTGGGCGGCGGTTACTGTTCGCTTACTTTTTGCTGCTATCTGCAGCTTTATCGGCCGGTGCAGCATCTGGCTGTGCCTCGGCTTTCGGTGCCGGTTTGATGTCTAACAGTTCAACATCAAAGACCAGCGTAGAGTTGGCCGGAATACCCGGAACCCCGGTTTTGCCGTAAGCCAGATCCGGTGGGATAACCAACTGAATTTTACCGCCTTTCTTGATGTTTTTCAGACCTTCAGTCCAGCCAGGGATAACACCATCAAGACGGAAAGAGAGCGGCTCGCCACGGGTGTAGGAGTTGTCAAACTCTTTACCATCAATCAGCGTACCTTTGTAGTTTACAACCACGGTATCGCTGTCTTTCGGCGCAGCGCCGGTACCTTCTTTCTCTACTTTGTAGATCAAGCCGGTGGAAGAGGTTTTAACGCCTTTCTCTTTAGCAAATTTCTCGCGGTAAACTTTACCTTTGGCTTCATTGTCAGCCGCGTCTTTTTCCATTTTCGCCTGAGCGGAGCTCTTCACGCGCGCTTCAAACGCCTGCAGAGTTTGTTCGATTTCCTGGTCAGAGAGCTTGCTCTTGTCAGCAAACGCATCCTGAACGCCAGCGATCAGCTGATCTTTATCCAGTTTGATGCCCAGCTTTTCCTGCTCTTTCAGGGAGTTTTCCATATAACGACCCAGTGACGCGCCCAGCGCGTAAGCGGATTTTTGGTCGTCATTCTTGAATGCTGCTTTGCTGTCAGCAGTAGCGGCTGGTTTCGCAGCATCAGCAGCGAAGGTGATCGGGGCATGCAGAGCAACAGCCATTGTGGTCGCCAGCAGCGTTACTTTAAACAGTGATTTCATCCATATCTCCAGGGCCGGGGCATCTCACCCCAGGGTTATCTAACATAAAAATGTACTATAAAGCGTTGCAGAACAAATCAACATACAGGCACGCCCTATTATCACCACTTTTCAGACTCTTTTTGTTTAAATTAGTTTCGTTGCCGAAGATTGAGTGCTGTGCAAACAGGCAAAGTTAAGTAGAATTCGCCGCAGTCCGCGATCTGCCGGAGAAAAAAGAAAGAGGTGAATCATGCAGGATACAACATTGGAAACTCGCCTGGCCGAGCTGGAAAGCCGCCTGGCATTTCAGGAAATCACCATTGAAGAGCTCAACGTGACGGTAACTGCGCATGAACTGGAAATGGCTAAACTACGCGATCATCTGCGTCTGCTGACTGAGAAGCTGAAAGCCACGCAGCCGTCCCACATCGCGTCGCAGTCCGAAGAGACCCCACCGCCGCATTATTAAGACGTAAAAAAAGCGGGGATATCCCGCTTTTTTGTGCCCGATGGCGCGAACGCTTAGCAGGCCTACTCACATATACCCAAAGGATTTCAAATCACAGCAAGGCGGCAAGCTTGAGGAAGTCCCGGGAGCATAGATAACTATGTGACCGGGATTTGAAAGCGCAGCCAACACCGCTGTGGGTTGAAAGACGAAGGGTATTAGTGGCAACCGCAGCCGCCGTTACCTTTACCGCCACCGCCGCAGCAGCCTTCGCCACCGTGCTCGTGACCATGGTCGTGGCCGTGACCACCGCAGCAACCATCGTGACCGTGGTCATGATCGTGGTCGTGACCGTGCGCGCCGTGAACGTGGCCATGGGCCAGTTCTTCTTCGGTCGCTTCACGAATCGCTACAACTTCTACGTTGAATTTCAGGTTCTGGCCAGCCAGCATGTGGTTACCGTCAACCACAACGTGGTCGTCTTCCACTTCAGTAATTTCTACCGGTACTGGACCCTGGTCAGTTTCAGCCAGGAAACGCATGCCAACCTGCAGTTCGTCAACGCCCATGAAGACGTCTTTAGGAACGCGCTGCACCAAGTTTTCGTCGTACTGACCGTAAGCGTCGTTTGCGCCAACAGCAACGTCGAATTTGTCGCCAACTTCATGACCGTCCAGCGCTGTTTCCAGGCCAGAAATCAGGGAACCGTGACCATGCAGGTAGTCCAGCGGTGCACTCACCGGAGACTCATCAACCAATACACCGTCTTCTGTACGTACCTGATAGGCCAGGCTGACCACCAGGTCCTTTGCTACTTTCATGATATCTCCTGAGCATGGAAAGAATAGTGGCGCAGATTGTAGCGGAATTCTGCACCCGTGTACCCTCTAGCTTAAAAAAAGCTGCGCCATATCGCTAGTCCGGATGAAAAATCCCGATCACTTGCTCTTCTTTGCGAACATGTTCGCGCGCCTCTTTATCGGCTTCCCGCATCTGATGCCCGCACTTAACACACTCAACAATATCGATATTATTTTCGCGCCACATCGCCAGCGTATCCTGCGCCTGGCAGGACGGACATTTTGCGCCTGCAATAAAACGTTTACGAATTGCCATGATTACCTCTACTCAAATTCATCCCAGCCATCCAGCTGACGCCGCTCTTGCTGCATCTCACGTTGGAAAATTTCCTCCAGTTCACGCCGGGCTTCCCTGGCTCGCGAGATTTGTACCGTGTCTGTATGCATGGGAATCAGTTCCCGCAACATGCGCATATCGAGCCGCCGAAAATGCAGCTGAGCGCGCTGAGCCTGGTGCGGATGCATCCCCAACGTGACCAGCGTTTTACGCCCCAACTCCAGCGCACTGGAGAACGTTTCGCGGGAAAACTGCGTCACCCCGGCCTGTAATAACTCATGCGCCTCTACACGTCCGCGCGCTCGCGCAAGAATATGCAAATGCGGAAAGTATTGTTGGCAAAGCTCCACCAGTTTCATGGTGTCTTCGGGTTCATTACAGGTAATGACGATGGATTGCGCCGCCTCTGCCCCCGCGGAACGCAGCAGATCCACTTGGGTGGCATCTCCGTAATAGACCTTATAACCATATTTGCGCATCAGATTCACAGCGCTGATATCTCGCTCCAGGACGGTAATACGCATTTTATTGGCCATCAGTAAGCGACCAATAACCTGACCAAAGCGTCCAAACCCCACGACAATGACCTGCGGTTTATCATCCTCCACCCAGGGTTTTTCATCTTCTTCATCCGGGCCGTTAAACTGGCGGGAGAGCCATTTATCAATCAGCTTCATCACCAGCGGCGTGGTCATCATCGACAACGTGACGGTCACCAGCAGTAGCGCCATTTGATCGCCCAGAAACAATCGTTGCGAGGATGCCGTTGAAAACAGCACGAAAGCGAATTCACCGCCCTGGCTTAACACGCCGGCAAACTGCATTCGTTCAGAGCTTCTCATGCCGTTCAGTCGTGCCAGCACATACAACACCAGCATCTTCACGACCACCAGCACGATTACGCTCGCCGCTACCCACAGAATATGGGTATAGAGCACGCCGAGATTGAGCGACATGCCGACGGAGATAAAAAACAGTCCGAGCAACAGGCCCTTAAAGGGATCGATTGCCGTTTCCAACTCATGGCGGTATTCGCTTTCCGCCAGCAGCACGCCCGCGATAAACGTTCCCAGCGCCATCGACAATCCCAGCGCATCCATAAATAGCGCGGAACCCAGTACCAGCAGCAGCGTAGCGGCGGTGAACACTTCCCGCACGCCAGAACCCGCAATGAAGCGGAAAACAGGGCGCAGCAAATAGCGTCCGCCAATCAACATGCCGGCGAAAGCCAACACCTTCATGCCCACTTTGATCCAGTCAAAATGTTCATCGGCAGACCCTGCCAGCAGTGGAACCAGCGCCAGTGCGGGGATCACTGCCAAATCCTGGAACAGCAGCACCGAAAAACCCAGTTGCCCGGATTCGCTGCGGTTCATGCCTTTTTCGCGCATCAACTGTAGCGCCATGGCGGTCGATGACATCGCCAGACCAATGCCGCCGACCACTGCCGCTTGCCAGGAGAATGCGGTAAGCATCAGCAAACCAGCCAGTACCACTGCGCTCAACATCACCTGCGCGGCACCGACGCCAAAAATTGAACGCCGCAATTGCCATAACTTGGCCGGGTTAAGTTCCAGCCCAATGATGAACATCAAAAAGACGACGCCCAGTTCGGAAAAGTGCAGGATTTCATCTACATCGCTAATGAATCCTAATCCCCACGGACCGATAGCGATCCCCGCCAGCAAGTATCCTAATACCGGGCCAATACCCAGCCGCGATGCCAGCGGCACCGCAGCGACCGCCGCGAAGAGGAACAACACTCCCG
>NZ_JAHLQZ010000215.1:0-6174 GCF_018919505.1 Citrobacter sp. S55_ASV_140 | reverse complement strand
GGTGCCAGGTTCGGCATGACAATGGCGCGGCCGTAAATTTCGCTGGTATAGGGCACGACAGTTTTTAACATGTCGCCATCGCGAAAGTGAAGATGCCAGTCGTCTGGGCGGCGGATCTTTAAAACCTGGGATGGTGCAGTCATCAATATGCTCCGGCTGAGGATTGTCTTTTTTGCCGGAAACAAAGGATAAGCGGAAACGTTTTCGTTTGCACGAAAAAAAAGGGCGCATCAGCGCCCTCTGGTTTATTAGTCGGTGAATGGGATGATGATTTCGCCCGGTTTCACTTCTATACCTTTCGCCAGTTTTTTCGCCAGCGCTTCACCCTGACTGCTGTCGTCCTGCAGAACATAGGCAGGCTGTTGGTTAAAGTAATTACGCAGCGACTGGTTTAAATACGGCATCAGCGTTTGTAGCACCGACTGCATTTTTTCAGGTGTGACGGTCGCGTCCACGACTTCCATCTCTTGCAAGTAAATCGCGCCTTTCTCTTTATTGAAGACCGGTAGCGCTTTAAGTTTCAGCTTCATGGTGGCTTTCTGACTGCCAAACAGGGAATTCATGTCCAGATTGGCATCACCCGTCAGAGTCACTTTATTAGGCTCTTCACGCCCTATCTGACTGGCGAGATTGCTCAGTACGATGTGTGCTTCAGCGACGCCGGGCAAACCGATATCTTTTGAAAAGTTATTATGCTTCGCCAGCGCCTGATTAATCTCTTGCTCGCTAACCGTATATTGCGTGAGTTGATTACAACCAACCAACAGGCCGCCGACAATCAGTGCAGCGGCAAAAAAAAGCTTTTTCATGGGAGTCCTCAACATGATGCATATGGCGTAATCGTGACACAAAGCATCATCGAGTACCAGCGCCCCGGGCACCAGCAGAAAAAACTGAAAAGTGCTCGTGCGCCGGATTAGCTATCAGGCATCGGGTTCCAGCATGCCGCGCGTCGGGCGTTTGTGGCTGAATTGCCAGCCCAAAGCCAGGAAGGTGATGAAGCCGATAATACCGAGCATCATCCATGGCAATTCAGGCTGCGCCAGGGCTTTGCCCATATCAAACAGCCAGCCGCCGCCGACATAACCAATTGCGCCGCCGATGGCGAGCCCAAGTCGGCTGAAGCCCATGTAACTTCCTCGCGCCCGTGCATTGGCCAGCGAGGCGCTCAGGGTTTCACGCGCCGGTTCGGCGATGATCGAGCCGATATAGAAGGTGCAGATCAGCGTGAATAGCTGCTGTAAATTGCCGACCAGACCGATGGGCATCATGCTCAGAGACATCACCAGCAGACCGGCCATCAGGCGATGTTCCAGGCGAAAACGTTTTTCACTCCAGCGGGCAATAGGGTAGAGCAGCGTTAATGAGAGGCATGCTTCGATGGCATACATCCATTTCACGGCGGCAGGCGAGCCAGCGATGTCGTTCACCATGATTGGCAGCATTAACATGACCTGTACCGCCAACATGTAATAACCCGCCAGCGTCAGCACATAGGTGACAAAACGTTTGTCATGCATCACGTGGCCCATCCCTTCACGTACCGGAATTTTCACCGTCGACAATTTCCATGCCGGGAGTAGCCAGGCGTTAAACGCCGCGCACAGAACAAACAAAATGGCTCCTGTCGCGCAGACCAGGCG
This sequence comes from Citrobacter sp. S55_ASV_140, assembly GCF_018919505.1. Taxonomy (NCBI): domain Bacteria; kingdom Pseudomonadati; phylum Pseudomonadota; class Gammaproteobacteria; order Enterobacterales; family Enterobacteriaceae; genus Citrobacter; species Citrobacter sp. S55_ASV_140. The sequence goes on along the minus strand of NZ_JAHLQZ010000215.1, from coordinate 4,531 downwards.
GAAATCGTACTGTAACAGCCAACTGCCAAGTAACGCGCCAACCACGGCGCCTGCGCTATCCTGCATCATCAGGATAGAGAAAAAACGCCCGCGCTTTTCAGGGCGGATCAGTTTGACCACCAGCGCCGAACGGGGAGGGTCGAACAGCGTGCCGCCCAGCCCGGAAAGAAAACAGGAAAACCACAGCAGCCACGGCTCGTGGGCAATACCCATGGTGGCGAACCCGGCGGCGCGCATCAGCATACCGGTGACGATCATCGGTTTTGCGCCGAAACGGTCAGCAATAGCGCCGCCAAAAATACCCAGACCCTGCTGAATAAATTGACGCAATCCTAACGCGATCCCGACCATAACGGCAGCCCAGCCCATTTGGTCGACGAAGCGAATTGAGATCAGCGGGAAAACGACGAAGAAGCCCAGCACGACCAGCATATTATCGATGAGAAGGAAGTATTTACCCAGGTTCCTTGCCTGCGAGACTTGCGACATTTCCCCTCCCGGGAAAAACTCGTCACTCTGGTTAGAGTTTAAAAGATAAGCATCTCCTATTCTGCGGTGTCGTCATCGCTTTTCCCACCCTTGGCGGGACAATATTTTTTTATCAAAAGTCCGTCTTGATAGAGAGTTTTCATCAAAATGTGTGAATAATTCAAAAAATGGCAATTTGCTCTTTTCAAAGGGCATATTTGCACAGGTATAGTATCGCGAATAGCGTATTGAAGACGTTACGGGAAGGAGTAGGTATAGAATGTTTGGCTATCGCAGTAACGTGCCAAAAGTGCGCTTAACCACGGACCGCCTGGTCGTGCGTTTAGTGCACGAGCGTGATGCCTGGCGTCTGGCAGATTATTACGCAGAAAATCGTCATTTCTTAAAACCCTGGGAACCTATTCGCGATGAAAGCCACTGTTATCCCTCCGGCTGGCAGGCGCGTCTGAGTATGATCTCTGAGTTTCATAAACAAGGCACCGCGTATTATTTTGCGCTGCTCGATCCGGAAGAAAAAGAGATTATCGGCGTCGCGAACTTCTCGAACGTGGTGCGGGGATCTTTCCACGCTTGTTATCTTGGTTATTCCATTGCGCAAAAGTGGCAGGGGCAGGGGCTGATGTACGAAGCTTTAACCTCGGCCATTCGTTATATGCAGCGCACGCAGCATATTCACCGCATTATGGCGAACTATATGCCGCACAATAAACGTAGTGGTGACTTGCTGGCGCGACTCGGTTTTGAAAAAGAAGGGTATGCCAAAGATTACCTGCTGATTGACGGGCAGTGGCGCGATCATGTGCTGACGGCGTTGACCACATCAGAATGGACCCCTGGCCGCTAAGTTTCAGGTTAGCCTGAATAATGGAGAAGACGATGAAATACGAATTAACCGCCACCGAAGCACGCGTGATTGGCTGTTTACTGGAAAAACAGGTCACCACGCCCGAACAGTATCCGCTTTCTGTCAATGGCGTCGTCACCGCCTGCAATCAAAAAACGAATCGTGAACCGGTGATGAATCTGTCGGAATCGGAAGTGCAGGATCAGCTTGATAACCTGGTGAAGCGGCATTTTCTGCGTACGGTGAGCGGCTTTGGCAATCGCGTCACGAAATATGAGCAGCGTTTCTGCAACTCTGAATTTGGCAATCTGAAACTCAGCGCAGGCGAGGTGGCGCTGGTCACCACGCTGTTGCTGCGCGGCGCGCAAACGCCGGGCGAACTGCGAAGCCGTGCTTCGCGAATGTACGAATTCCGCGATATGGCTGAAGTGGAGTCGACACTGGAAAAACTGGCGACCCGTGAAGATGGCCCTTATGTGATCCGTCTGGCGCGCGAGCCGGGTAAACGCGAAAGTCGCTATATGCACCTGTTTTGCGGTGATGTTGATGAGCCCATCGCTGCGGCAGATGAACTCCCGGTCGCGTCTGGCGATCTGCAGGCGCGCGTTGAAGCCCTGGAAACAGAAGTCGCGGAACTTAAGCAGCGGCTGGATTCTTTGTTGGCGCACCTGGGAGACTAACGTGAATAAATTACGTATCGGTGTTGTCGGTCTGGGTGGCATTGCGCAAAAAGCCTGGCTGCCCGTACTGGGCAGTTCCGCAGACTGGACGCTGCAAGGCGCGTTTTCACCTTCGCGGGAAAAAGCGCTGCGTGTCTGTGAGACCTGGCGCATACCCTACGTTGACTCCCTGGTGAATCTGGCGAAAACCTGCGACGCGGTTTTCGTCCATTCCAGCACCGCGACGCATTTTGCGGTGGTCAGTGAACTCCTGAATGCCGGGGTCCATGTGTGTGTGGATAAACCGCTGGCGGAAAACCTGCGTGAGGCTGAACAACTGGTCGAGCTGGCCGCGCGGAAAAAACTGACGTTGATGGTCGGCTTTAACCGCCGATTTGCGCCGCTGTATCAGGATCTCAAAGCCATGTTGGGCAACGCAGCGTCTGTGCGTATGGATAAGCATCGTTCGGACAGCGTGGGGCCGCATGACCTGCGTTTCACTCTGCTGGATGACTATCTGCACGTGGTCGATACTGCGTTGTGGTTGGCAGGAGGGAAGGCGCAGTTAAATAGCGGTACTCTGCTGACTAATGACGCTGGCGCGATGCTTTACGCCGAGCACCATTTTTCTGTCGATCAGCTACAAATTACAACCAGTATGCATCGGCGTGCCGGTAGCCAGCGGGAGTGCGTTCAGGCGGTGACCGATGGGGGACTGATTGACGTCACAGATATGCGGGAATGGCGGGAAGAACGCGGGCAAGGTGTCGTACACAAGCCGATAGCAGGCTGGCAAACGACCTTAGAACAGCGAGGTTTTGCCGGATGTGCGCGGCATTTCATGGAGTGTGTGCAAAATCAGACGGTTCCTCAGACGGCAGGCGAGCAGGCGCTACTGGCCCAGCGTGTTGTCGAAAAGCTATGGCGGGAGGCGATGGCTGAATAACCGCCTGTAACATCTGGCGGTAGTAATTCATTGTAATCCAGGTACTATATGCCAACTCAAAATAACACCTCTTTTCAACCATAGGCTGGCTTGTAGGCCTGATAACACGCTGCGGCGTCGCCATCAGGCACAGTGACATTGCCGGATGGCGATGTTGGTTATACGGGGTTTTGCCTCAGGGTCTGGAATACAACATAGATGAATTTATTAAAGTCGCTGGCAGCCGTCAGCTCGATGACGATGTTTTCACGTGTGCTGGGTTTTGCGCGTGATGCGATTGTCGCCAGAATCTTTGGCGCAGGGATGGCGACCGATGCCTTTTTTGTGGCCTTCAAACTTCCTAACCTGCTACGCCGAATTTTTGCTGAAGGCGCATTTTCTCAGGCGTTTGTGCCTATTCTGGCTGAATACAAAAGTAAGCAGGGTGAGGATGCTACCCGCGTGTTTGTTGCCTATGTTTCAGGGCTGCTGACGCTGGCGCTGGCCGTGGTGACGGTTGCCGGGATGCTGGCTGCGCCGTGGGTGATTTTAGTCACTGCGCCAGGGTTTGCCGACACCGCCGACAAATTTGCCTTGACTACCCAACTGCTGCGGATCACCTTTCCTTATATCCTGCTGATTTCACTGGCCTCGCTGGTCGGCGCAATCCTTAACACCTGGAACCGCTTTTCTATTCCGGCGTTTGCGCCGACCTTTTTGAATATCAGCATGATCGGTTTTGCGCTGTTTGCCGCGCCTTATTTTAATCCTCCGGTACTGGCGCTGGCATGGGCCGTGACCGTTGGCGGCGTGCTGCAACTGGTGTATCAACTGCCGCATCTGAAGAAAATTGGCATGCTGGTGCTGCCGCGCGTGAACTTCCGCGATGCGGGGGCGATGCGCGTCGTCAAGCAAATGGGGCCGGCGATCCTCGGGGTTTCCGTCAGCCAGATTTCACTGATCATCAATACGATTTTCGCCTCATTTCTGGCCTCCGGCTCGGTTTCCTGGATGTATTACGCCGACCGTTTGATGGAGTTCCCGTCCGGCGTCCTTGGCGTGGCGCTGGGGACTATCCTGTTGCCATCGCTATCAAAAAGCTTTTCCAGCGGTAATCATGATGAATATTGTCGTCTGATGGACTGGGGGCTGCGTCTGTGTTTTCTGCTGGCATTACCCAGCGCTGTGGCGTTGGGTATTCTGGCAAAACCGCTGACGGTTTCTCTGTTTCAGTACGGTAAATTTACCGCCTTTGATGCCGCCATGACCCAGCGCGCGCTGGTGGCATACTCGGTCGGTTTGATTGGTTTGATCGTGGTGAAAGTTCTGGCTCCTGGTTTTTACTCGCGCCAGGATATTAAAACGCCGGTGAAAATTGCTATTGTGACGCTGATTATGACTCAGGTGATGAACCTGGCGTTTATCGGCCCGCTGAAGCATGCCGGGCTGTCGCTGTCGATTGGTCTGGCGGCATGTCTGAACGCGTCACTGCTTTACTGGCAGTTGCGTAAACAGAAAATCTTTACCCCGCAACCGGGCTGGGCCTGGTTTCTGGCGCGTCTGGTGATTTCCGTCGTGGTGATGTCAGCGGTCCTGTTCGGGATGCTCTATATC
>NZ_JAHLQZ010000214.1:0-6211 GCF_018919505.1 Citrobacter sp. S55_ASV_140 | reverse complement strand
TGCACTCATTTAATGCCGCGCTGATGTTTGTAGGGTGCTCAGCGCTGATGGCAATGGTTTGCTACCTGTTTATTGTCGGTGACATTAAACGTATGGAATTGCAGAAATAAACAAAGGTATAGGCGATGAATAACACGATTTTCCCGAATAAGTTTAAAGCGGCCCTCGCGGCGCAGCAGATTCAGATTGGCTGCTGGTCTGCATTAGCCAGTCCAATCAGCACTGAAGTTTTAGGTCTGGCGGGTTTCGACTGGCTGGTGCTGGACGGCGAACATGCGCCGAACGATATCTCGACGTTTATCCCGCAATTGATGGCGCTTAAAGGTAGCGCCAGCGCGCCGGTGGTACGTGTGCCGACCAACGAGCCGGTGATCATTAAGCGTCTGCTGGATATCGGGTTTTACAACTTCCTGATCCCGTTTGTTGAGACCGAAGAAGAGGCGGTGAATGCGGTGGCGTCAACTCGCTATCCACCGGAAGGTATTCGCGGCGTGTCCGTATCCCACCGCGCCAATATGTTTGGCACCGTGCCGGACTATTTTGCGCAGTCGAATAAGAACATCACCATCATCGTGCAGATCGAAAGTCAGCAGGGCGTTGATAACGTTGATGCAATCGCGGCGACCGAAGGCGTTGACGGTATCTTCGTCGGCCCCAGCGATCTGGCTGCGGCGTTAGGCCACCTCGGCAATGCGTCCCATCCCGATGTGCAGAAAGCTATCCAGCACATTTTCGCCCGCGCGAAAGCCCACGGTAAACCAAGCGGCATTCTGGCCCCGGTAGAGGCGGATGCGCGGCGTTATCTGGAGTGGGGTGCGACGTTTGTTGCCGTCGGCAGCGACCTTGGCGTGTTCCGTTCAGCCACGCAGAAACTGGCTGATTCTTTTAAGAAATAACCACCATCGACAGTAGAGAGAGATAAAGACATGACAATGAAAGTTGGTTTTATTGGCCTCGGTATCATGGGTAAACCAATGAGTAAAAACCTCCTCAAGGCAGGTTACTCGCTGGTGGTTGCTGACCGTAACCCGGAATCCATTGCGGACGTGATTGCCGCAGGCGCAGAAACCGCCGCCACGGCGAAAGACATTGCCGAGCAGTGTGATGTGATCATCACCATGCTGCCGAACTCTCCGCACGTGAAAGAGGTGGCGCTGGGCGAAGGCGGCATCATTGAAGGGGCGAAACCGGGGACGGTACTGATCGACATGAGTTCCATCGCACCGTTAGCCAGCCGTGAAATCAGCGAGGCGCTGAAAGCGAAAGGTGTGGATATGCTGGATGCGCCGGTCAGCGGCGGCGAGCCAAAAGCGATTGACGGTACGTTGTCGGTGATGGTCGGCGGCGATAAAGCGATTTTCGACAAGTACTACGATCTGCTGAAAGCGATGGCGGGTTCCGTGGTGCATACCGGCGAGATTGGCGCAGGCAACGTGACCAAGCTGGCTAATCAGGTGATTGTGGCGCTGAACATTGCGGCGATGTCTGAAGCGCTGACGCTGGCGACTAAAGCGGGCGTGAATCCGGATCTGGTGTATCAGGCCATTCGTGGCGGACTGGCGGGCAGCACCGTACTGGATGCGAAAGCGCCGATGGTGATGGACCGCAACTTCAAACCGGGTTTCCGCATTGACCTGCATATTAAAGATCTGGCCAATGCGCTGGATACCTCGCATGGCGTTGGCGCTCAGTTGCCGCTGACGGCTGCTGTCATGGAGATGATGCAGGCGCTACGCGCAGATGGGTTGGGCACCGCCGATCATAGCGCGCTCGCCTGCTACTACGAAAAACTGGCGAAAGTGGAAGTCACTCGCTAACAAGAAGGGCGCGGATGCGCGCCCTGTATTTCTTGCCTTGCGCGGCACTTTCAGGCTACATAACTATGAAAATCGTAATTGCCCCAGACTCTTATAAAGAAAGCCTTTCTGCCACCGAGGTGGCTCAGGCAATAGAAAAAGGATTTCGGGAAATTTTCCCCGATGCGCAATATGTGTCTGTTCCGGTTGCCGACGGCGGCGAAGGAACGGTCGAAGCCATGATTGCCGCCACGCAAGGGAGTGAACATTCCGCGTGGGTGACGGGGCCGCTGGGCGAAAAAGTGAATGCCTGCTGGGGCATGTCCGGGGACGGTAAAACCGCGTTTATCGAAATGGCGGCAGCCAGTGGTCTGGCGTTGGTTCCTCCTGAAAAGCGCAATCCGTTAGTCACTACGTCGCGCGGTACCGGGGAGTTGATTTTGCAAGCGCTGAACAGCGGCGCACAAAGCATTATTATCGGCATTGGCGGTAGCGCGACCAACGACGGCGGCGCGGGTATGGCGCAGGCGCTGGGGGCGAAACTCTGTGATGCCAACGGGACTGACATTGGCTACGGCGGTGGTAGCCTGATGAGTCTGAACGCCATCGATATCTCGGGCCTGGATCCTCGCTTAAAAACCTGTTCAATTCGCGTGGCCTGTGATGTGACCAATCCACTCACCGGCGACACTGGCGCTTCACGTATCTTTGGCCCGCAGAAAGGGGCAACGGAAGAACGTATTCTCGAACTGGACCGTAATCTGTCTCACTATGCTGACATCATTAAAAAATCGCTGCGGGTCGACGTGAAGGACGTTCCCGGCGCCGGTGCGGCTGGTGGGATGGGCGCAGCGTTAATGGCTTTTTTAGGCGCGGATCTGCGCAGTGGGATAGAGATTGTGACTCAGGCGCTTAATCTGGAAGAACATATTCACGATTGCACGCTGGTAGTGACTGGCGAGGGGCGGATCGACAGCCAGAGTATTCACGGCAAAGTGCCGGTAGGTGTGGCGAATGTCGCGAAGAAGTACCACAAGCCAGTGATTGGTATTGGCGGCAGCCTGACGCATGATGTGGCGGTGGTGCATCAATGTGGTATCGACGCGGTGTTTAGCGTATTGACCAGTATCAGCACACTGGAAGAGGCGTTCCGTGGGGCATTTGATAATATTTATCGTGCTTCAAGGAACATTGCCGCCACGCTGGCGATAGGAATGCGCAGTGCGGGGTGACATTGCCCCGCAAACCCTCTATACTGCGCGCCGAAGCTGACCAGACAGTCGCCGCTTCGTCGTCGTCCTCTTCGGGGGAGACGGGCGGAGGGGAGGAAAGTCCGGGCTCCATAGGGCAGGGTGCCAGGTAACGCCTGGGGGGGAAACCCACGACCAGTGCAACAGAGAGCAAACCGCCGATGGCCCACGTAAGTGGGATCAGGTAAGGGTGAAAGGGTGCGGTAAGAGCGCACCGCGCGGCTGGTAACAGTCCGTGGCACGGTAAACTCCACCCGGAGCAAGGCCAAATAGGGGTTCACAAGGTACGGCCCGTACTGAACCCGGGTAGGCTGCTTGAGCCAGTGAGCGATTGCTGGCCTAGATGAATGACTGTCCACGACAGAACCCGGCTTATCGGTCAGCTTCACTCTTTATAAAACCCCGCTTCGGCGGGGTTTTTGCTTTCAGGACAGATGGTCATGCCTTATGGCGTTGCGCCTGGTTTACCACGAATCTGGCGTTTATTTCCCATTCATCTAATCTTTATTTCGTTCTTATTAATATTCCTGACTTCTTTTATAAGAGGAAATGTCTCTCGGGATAATTCTTGTTTTGTGATGTGTAACACAAAACGCTACGCGATACGTTTTTACCGAGAATAATCACGCGTAATCGATCGCCATCACAAAATTAGTTGCTGATAAAATGCGCAAAACCAGTGTTAATGTAATGTTGCCAATAGCGATCATTTGTTTTAATTGGTTTAAATATTGATAAATGCAATGTTTCTTTACAAACAAACAAGGCAAAAAAATGTGATGCATGGCATTATTTAAACACCATAAACGATAAAATATAATTATATTTGATAAATTACTTATTAAATTTAAGCGCCATTTTTACCGATAATTACTCTGTAATTGATTGAAATATAGCCTTTCGTGGTTCGAAGAAATAACAACAAAAATGATGTCGTTATAGCCATAAAAAATCGTTATCCCCCCATCTTTTTTTGATTAAAGTCAGGGTTAAGTGAGATCGATATTTTCTATCTATATGATTAATAAGAAATTATCAATTTAATAATAATCTTACAAAATGTAAGGGAAGGGGATTTGTGAGTGGTCGCACATATCCTCGTTTGCTTAATTTGGTAAACTTCCTGCCGTCAACAAAGTTATTAGAGCAGGACGATATGAATACTATTTCTCTCCCTAAAACACAGCACTTAGTGGTCTTTCAGGAAGTCATTAGAAGTGGTTCTATCGGTTCTGCTGCAAAAGAATTAGGTTTAACTCAACCGGCGGTCAGCAAAATCATTAATGATGTTGAGGCTTATTTTGGTATTGAGTTAGTGGTGCGTAAAAATACCGGCGTTACCTTGACTCAGGCAGGTCAGGTGATGCTCTCATGGTCTGAATCCATTACTCGTGAAATGAAAAACATGGTTGATGAGATGAACAGCATGACGAGTAACGCAGTGGTTGATGTGTCGTTTGGCTTTCCTTCACTGATCGCCTTCACCATCATGTCCGGCATGATTAAAAAATTTAAAGAGGTGTTTCCGAAGGCGCAGGTTTCCATGTACGAAGCGCAGCTCTCCTCGTTCTTACCCGCGCTTCGTGACGGGCGCCTCGACTTCGCTATCGGTACGCTGAGTGATGAGATGAAACTACAGGATCTCCATGTTGAGCCGCTCTTTGAGTCAGACTTTATACTGGTCGCCAGCAAGTCCCGAACATGCACCGGCATCACCTCGCTGAGCGCGTTGAAAAACGAACAGTGGGTGTTGCCACAAACGAATATGGGATACTACCGCGAACTTCTAACTACGTTACAAAGTAATGGCATCAGCAGTGAAAACATCGTTAATACTGACTCCGTCGTCACCATTTATAATCTTGTTCTCAATGCTGATTTCTTAACTGTAATTCCCTGTGACATGACCACACCGTTTGGCTCAAACCAGTTTATTACTATCCCGGTACAAGAGACGTTACCCGTCGCGCGTTATGCCGCCGTGTGGTCGAAAAATTATCGAATTAAAAAAGCAGCATCTATTTTGGTGGAATTAGCCAAGGAATATTCATCATATAATTGTCGAAGACGAAGGCAATTAATTGAAGTTGATTAAAGATTGAATTTGTTTTAACACGGACTCAACGCCATCTGTCTATATCTGACAATGGTTACGGCTATCTATTTACTTTAATACCCAGGTAAGAGGTTCTAATGCACATTACATACGATCTCCCAGTTGCAATTGAAGATATCCTCGAAGCGAAAAAAAGACTGGCGGGGAAAATATATAAAACGGGAATGCCTCGCTCTAACTATTTTAGTGAACGTTGCAAAGGGGAAATTTTCCTCAAGTTTGAAAACATGCAGCGTACCGGTTCATTTAAAATCCGTGGCGCTTTTAACAAGCTCAGTTCATTAACCGAAGCTGAAAGATGTAAAGGTGTGGTGGCTTGCTCTGCAGGGAACCATGCGCAAGGGGTTTCTCTCTCCTGCGCCATGCTCGGAATTGACGGCAAAGTGGTGATGCCGAAAGGCGCACCGAAGTCTAAAGTGGCGGCAACCTGCGATTATTCCGCGGAAGTTGTGCTGCACGGCGACAACTTCAACGACACCATCGCGAAGGTTAGCGAGATTGTGGAAACGGAAGGCCGTATCTTTATTCCGCCATATGATGACCCGAAAGTCATTGCCGGTCAGGGCACTATTGGTCTGGAAATTCTCGAAGATCTGTACGATGTCGATAACGTGATTGTGCCAATTGGCGGCGGCGGACTGATTGCAGGTATTGCAGTGGCAATTAAATCGATTAACCCGACCATTAAAATTATTGGCGTACAGTCAGAAAACGTTCACGGCATGGCGGCTTCTTTCCGCGCTGGAGAAATAACCACGCACCGAACGACCGGCACCCTGGCGGATGGTTGTGACGTCTCCCGCCCGGGTACTTTAACGTATGAAATCGTTCGTGAGTTGGTAGATGACATTGTCCTGGTCAGCGAAGATGAAATTCGCAACAGCATGGTGGCATTAATTCAGCGAAATAAAGTTGTGACTGAAGGTGCCGGTGCGCTGGCATGCGCAGCATTATTAAGCGGGAAATTAGATAGCTATATCCAGAACAGAAAAACAGTCAGCATTATTTCTGGCGGTAATATCGATCTTTCTCGTGTATCTCAAATTACT
>NZ_JAHLQZ010000213.1:0-6247 GCF_018919505.1 Citrobacter sp. S55_ASV_140 | reverse complement strand
GATCTGCGCGAATATACCCTCGCATCCCTGCGCGATCAGGTTGCTTTGGTTTCGCAGAATGTGCACCTGTTTAACGATACGGTAGCCAATAACATCGCCTACGCGCGTACCGATTTATACAGTCGCGAACAGATTGAAAAAGCGGCGCAGATGGCCTATGCCATGGATTTCATCAATAAGATGGATAATGGTCTGGATACGGTGATTGGCGAAAACGGCGTTCTGCTTTCCGGTGGACAGCGCCAACGTATCGCTATCGCCCGTGCCTTACTGCGTGACAGTCCGATCCTGATCCTTGATGAAGCTACGTCGGCTCTCGATACTGAATCCGAACGCGCGATTCAGGCGGCACTGGATGAGCTACAGAAAAACCGTACTTCTCTGGTCATTGCACACCGTCTTTCTACCATTGAGCAGGCGGATGAAATCATCGTGGTGGAAGACGGGGTGATTGTTGAGCGCGGAACCCATAACGAGCTGATTGAGCAACGCGGCGTGTATGCGCAATTACACAAAATGCAATTTGGTCAATGATCGCACGTATCTGGTCTGGTGAATCGCCGCTGTGGCGCTTATTACTTCCACTCTCCTGGCTGTATGGCCTGGTGAGTGGGGGGATCCGCTTATGCTACAAACTTGGGCTCAAGCGCGCATGGCGCGCGCCAGTACCAGTTGTCGTAGTGGGAAACCTTACCGCAGGCGGGAACGGTAAAACGCCGGTGGTGATTTGGCTGGTTGAACGACTACAGCAACGTGGTATCCGCGTAGGCGTGGTTTCTCGTGGTTATGGCGGAAAAGCCGCGGCTTACCCGCTGTTGCTGACAACGGATACCACGACTGCAGAAGCGGGTGATGAACCTGTGCTCATCTACCAGCGTACCGGCGTGCCTGTAGCGGTCTCTCCGAACAGAGCGGATGCGGTAAAAGCTATTTTGGCGCATCATGATGTGCAGATTATTGTGACGGACGATGGTCTGCAGCACTATCGTCTGGCGCGAGATGTTGAAATCGTGGTGATTGACGGCGAGCGTCGATTTGGCAATGGCTGGTGGCTTCCTGCCGGTCCAATGCGGGAACGCGCAGGCCGGCTTAAATCGGTGGATGCGACAATCGTTAACGGCGGCAGTCCACAGCCGGGGGAGATCCCCATGCGACTTGAACCAGGGCGGGCCGTTAATTTACGCACGGGTGAACGCCGTGATGTGGCACAGCTAACCAATATTGTCGCCATGGCGGGTATTGGTCATCCGCCACGTTTTTTTGCCACGCTTGAAGCGTGCGGAGCCAAACCACAAAAATGTATTGCGCTGGCAGATCATCAATCTCTGACCTACAGTGACGTCAGTGCGTTTTCAGACGCAGGGCAAACGCTGGTGATGACGGAAAAAGATGCGGTTAAATGCCGCGCATTTGCTGATGATAACTGGTGGTATTTACCTGTGGACGCACATTTGTCAGGCGAACGGCCTGATGTGTTGCTGGATAGCTTAATCTCGCTGACTCGCTAACGGATTCAAGCTGCGGCAGCGAATCATTTATGAGGTCATAAATGTCGTTGCCGCACCTTTCTCTGACGGATGCTCGTCATCTTCACCTTGCCGCTCAAGGTCTGCTGAAAAAAACACGCCGCCGGGCATCTCCTGCCGATATTCTTGCCACCATTTCGCGCATATCTTTATTGCAAATCGATACCATCAATATTGTGGCGCGCAGTCCTTACCTGGTGCTGTTCAGTCGTTTAGGTGATTATTCCCCGCAATGGCTGGATGACTCGCTACGGCAGGGTGAACTGATGGAGTACTGGGCGCACGAGGCCTGCTTTATGCCGCGCAGTGACTTTATGCTGATACGCCACCGCATGCTGGCGCCGGAGAAAATGGGCTGGAAATATAAAGCGGCGTGGATGGCAGAACATGCCCATGAGATTGAGCAGTTACTCCAGCATATCCATCATAATGGGCCGGTACGCTCAGCCGATTTTGAACATCCCCGTAAGGGGGCTAACGGTTGGTGGGAATGGAAGCCGCATAAGCGACACCTTGAAGGACTGTTTACTGCCGGGAAAGTCATGGTGGTGGAGCGGCGTAATTTCCAGCGAGTCTATGATTTAACCCATCGCGTCATGCCGCACTGGGATGATGAACGTGACAGGCTTTCACAAGAGGAAGCCGAAATTGTCATGCTGGACAACAGCGCCCGTAGTCTGGGGATTTTTCGCGAACAATGGTTGGCAGACTACTATCGTCTGAAGCGTCCGGGGTTAAAAAACTGGTGTGATGTGCGCAAGGAACAGCAACAAATTATTCCTGTCGACGTTGAAGGGCTGGGAACCCTGTGGTTGCATAGCGATCTTCAACCGCTGCTTGAGCAGGCATTGGCGGGTAAATTAACGGCAACGCATAGCACGGTTTTATCGCCGTTTGATCCGGTGGTCTGGGATCGCAAACGGGCAGAGCAGCTATTTGATTTTAGCTATCGGCTGGAATGTTATACGCCAGCAGCGAAACGACAATACGGTTATTTTGTCCTGCCTTTACTGCATCATGGGCAGTTAGTGGGGCGGATGGATGCCAAAATGCACCGTAAAACAGGTGTACTGGAGGTGATTTCGCTATGGTTACAGGATGGGGTCAAACCTGGCATTACTCTGCAAAAAGGGTTGTTCCAGGCGATTGATGATTTTGCCCGCTGGCAGCAGGCAACGTGCGTGACGCTGGGGCGCTGTCCTGAAGGTATATTTGCTGGTGTACGTCATGGCTGGGAAATAGCCCCAGCCCGTTAAGCGATTATGTTAATATTTACGGATTCACAATCCGGTCCATCTGGAGGAACTATGGATCATCGTCTGCTTGAAATCATTGCCTGCCCGGTATGCAATGGCAAACTCTGGTTTAACCAGGAAAAACAGGAACTAATTTGTAAACCGGATAACCTTGCTTTCCCACTGCGTGATGGCATTCCCGTTTTACTGGAAACCGAAGCTCGTGTTCTGACTGCGGATGAGAGTAAATCATGAGTTTTGTGGTCATTATTCCTGCGCGTTATGCGTCCACCCGTTTGCCGGGCAAGCCGCTTTTGGATATCAACGGCAAGCCGATGATCGTGCATGTGCTGGAGCGTGCGCGTGAATCTGGCGCTGAGCGCATTATCGTTGCCACCGATCATGAAGATGTCGCTCGTGCGGTAGAAGCGGTGGGAGGGGAAGTTTGCATGACCCGGGCCGATCACCAGTCTGGTACCGAGCGTCTGGCGGAAGTCGTCGAGAAATGTGGCTTTAGCGATGATACCGTTATTGTGAACGTTCAGGGTGATGAGCCGATGATCCCAGCGGTCATTATTCGTCAGGTGGCCGAAAATCTGGCGCAACGCCAGGTTGGCATGGCGACCCTTGCGGCTCCCATTCATAATGCGGAAGAAGCATTCAATCCGAATGCGGTTAAAGTCGTTCTGGACAGCGAAGGCTATGCGCTCTATTTTTCGCGCGCAACGATTCCCTGGGATCGCGACCGTTTTGCCAAAAGCCTGGAAACGGTAGGCGATACCTTCCTGCGTCACCTCGGTATTTACGGTTATCGCGCCGGTTTTATTCGCCGCTATGTTAACTGGCAGCCCAGCCCGCTTGAGCATATTGAAATGCTGGAGCAACTGCGTGTGCTGTGGTACGGCGAAAAAATTCACGTGGCCGTCGCTAAAGAAGTACCGGGTACTGGCGTAGACACTGCTGAGGATCTTGAACGCGTTCGCGCTGAAATGCGTTAGTTTTTCTCATGGCACTCCACCCATAATACCGCCTATTTTTGGGAGGAGTGTCGTATCGTTACGTTTTCCCTGTGCTTTTCTTTTCATCAATTGATCTCATCCGGGTGACATCTGTCTGCGCGACGCTCATTATGAAAGCAGTAGCTTTTATGAGGGCAATCTGAAATGGAACAGTTGCGTGCCGAACTCAGCCATCTGCTGGGTGAAAAACTCAGTCGTATTGAATGCGTGAATGAGAAAGTGGATACCGCCCTGTGGTCACTGTACGACAGTCAGGGTAATCCGATGCCGCTGATGGCGAGAAGTTTCACCACGCCGGGGATGGCGCAGCAGCTGGCATGGAAAACCTCCATGCTGGCGCGCAGTGGCACGGTACGTATGCCGGTCATTTATGGCGTCTTAACGCATGAGGAGCATCCCGGTCCTGATGTGCTCCTGCTTGAGCGTCTACGCGGCGTGCCGGTGGAAGCGCCTGCCCGAACGCCCGAGCGATGGGAACATTTAAAAGATCAAATCGTAGAAGGTTTGCTGTCATGGCATCGGCAGGACAGCCGCGGCTGCGTGGGAGCGGTGGATAACACGCAAGAGAACATCTGGCCGTCCTGGTATCGCCAGCGTGTCGAGGTATTGTGGAGCACGTTGAATCAGTTCAACAATACTGGGCTGACGATGCAGGACAAGCGGATTCTGTTCCGTACCCGTGAATGTTTACCCGACTTATTTGCCGGATTTAATGATAACTGCGTGCTGATCCACGGCAATTTCAGTTTACGCAGCATGCTCAAAGATGCTCGTAGCGATCAGCTCCTGGCGATGGTGGGACCGGGCTTGATGCTATGGGCGCCAAGAGAATATGAATTGTTCCGCTTAATGGATAATGCGCTGGCGGAAAGCCTGCTTTGGCAATATCTGCAACGCGCGCCAGTGGCGGAGTCATTCATCTGGCGGCGCTGGTTGTATGTGTTATGGGATGAGGTGGCGCAACTGGTCAATACCGGACGCTTTAATCGTTCCAACTTTGATCTGGCGACAAAATCCCTGCTGCCGTGGCTCGCCTGATCAACACGTGAACACCGTATCCGGCCTGGAATTCTGCGCTGACCCGTAGGCCTGATAAGACGCGATAGCGTCGCCATCAGGCAACATTTCGGTCAATGTTCAGCTCCCTTCAGCCACTGCCAGATGCGCCCCAGCGTTTCGTATCCGGCACGATCGCTGTGCATCAGCCAGACCGGCGAGGGAATTGCCCGCTCCCATGGATTAAGCGGGGAATCAATCGCTAACTGATTGGCTGGTGCTGGCAGCGGATGTAGCCCGGCCTGCTGGAAGAAAATCATGGCACGCGGTAAGTGCGACGCGGAGGTCACCAGCAGAAACGGCGCGTTGCCGATGGCCTGTTTTACTGCCGCTGCTTCTTCTTCAGTATCTTTGGGTTGATCCAGCGTGATGATGTCACCCGCCGGCACCCCCAGCGACTTTGCTACGCGGGCGCCAGCTTCCGCGGTACTAACGTTATTCGTTTTTGCGGCGGCACCGGTAAAGATAAGCTTCGATCCTGGATTCGCGCGCCATAGGCGAATACCTTCATTCAGGCGTGGAAGGCTATTGCTAATCAGGTTTGAACTCGGCGCCCACTGAGGGTTCCAGGTATATCCCCCGCCCAGCACCACAATGTATTCCACTTTTTGCGTATCCTGCCAGGTGGGATAGCTGTCCTCAATGGGCTTCAGCAGACTGTCGGCGACGGGTTGTAAACTCAGGAGTAATAGCGCCAGCCAACTCAGGCTGATACACACTTTCCCTGTTTTTTGAAAGCGGCTAAACCAGACCAGCGCCAGGCCAATACCCATCATTGTTAGCATCAGTGGAAGCGGCAGCATCATACCGCCAATCACTTTCTTCAGCGTAAAAAGCATCCTTTTTGGTTCCTTTTTTAACCATACAGCAGGGGATCTGCAGGGATATTACACCAGGAAGGTTCATTCTCGGCGCGGGTGTGACAAAATAGCGGTTTTACTTAGTCACCCTAAAGCCAGTATGTGGAGAGCCCGATGCGGGATCGCAATTTTGATGACATTGCAGAGAAGTTTTCCCGTAACATTTACGGCACCACCAAAGGCCAATTAAGACAGGCTATTCTTTGGCAGGATTTGGATCGATTATTGGCGACATTCGGCGAGCAACAATTGCATATTCTGGATGCCGGCGGCGGTGAAGGGCAAACGGCCATCAAGATGGCTGAACGTGGGCACTTCGTGACATTATGCGATCTGTCAGGCGAAATGATCGCCCGTGCGCGACAGGCGGCAGAGGCAAAAGGTGTGAGCGGAAACATGCATTTCATACAATGCGCCGCTCAGGACGTTACTGCGCATTTGGAAACCCCGGTTGATCTGATATTGTTTCATGCTGTGCTGGAATGGGTGACGGATCCCGTCAGCGTGTTGCAGACGCTGTGGTCAGTATTGCGTCCCGGCGGCGCGCTGTC
>NZ_JAHLQZ010000212.1:0-6323 GCF_018919505.1 Citrobacter sp. S55_ASV_140 | reverse complement strand
AGCTCAGCTGGATAGAGTACTCGGCTACGAACCGAGCGGTCGGAGGTTCGAATCCTCCCGGATGCACCATCTTCTCCTGAATAACAGCGAAACTGTTGTTGCATGGTCTGCGAGATAATCGCCAGCACCAGGGAGGATAACGTTGCTTCAGCAACGGCCCGCAGGGCGAGGCGCAGCCGAGTAATCCTCCCGGATGCACCATCTTCTTTGCCGTATCAGTAGTAATCAGCAATTCCCGATGCATCCGTAGCTCAGCTGGATAGAGTACTCGGCTACGAACCGAGCGGTCGGAGGTTCGAATCCTCCCGGATGCACCATCTTCTCCGAGATAATCGCCAGCACTTTCCCCCTCATGAATCATTTCCACATACTCCCTGAACATCCCTCAATTCGCTGTCAGCGACAAAATCAATCAATTACGATAAAATAACGTCTGGTCATTCGGCTTGTGAGAAGACGATGTACGAACGTTATGCGGGTTTGATTTTTGATATGGATGGCACCATCCTGGATACCGAACCTACGCACCGTAAGGCGTGGCATGAGGTATTGGGCCATTATGGGCTACGGTTTGATGAACAAGCCATGGTTGCCCTCAACGGCTCTCCAACGTGGCGTATTGCCCAGGCGGTGATTGAATTGAATCATGCCGATCTTGACCCCCATGTTTTGGCACGAGAAAAAACGGACAAGGTAAAAAGCATGCTGCTGGATAGCGTCCAGCCTTTACCGTTGGTTGAAGTGGTGAAAGCCTGGTATGGCCGCCGTCCTATGTCGGTAGGGACGGGGAGTGAAAGCGCAATTGCAGAGGCTCTGCTCGCTCACCTTGGTCTGCGTCGCTATTTTGATGCTGTGGTAGCCGCCGATCACGTACAACGCCATAAGCCTGCTCCTGATACGTTCTTGCTTTGTGCTGAGCGAATGGGGGTTGTTCCGGCGCGCTGCGTCGTGTTTGAAGATGCCGATTTTGGACTGCAGGCGGCGAGCGCAGCGGGGATGGACGCCGTGGATGTTCGGTTATTGTGAGTGATGGACTATCGCTCCTGTCACTGTTTGCCAGCAGTTTTCTCAGCGCCACGCTATTACCCGGCAATTCTGAAGTTGTTCTGGTTGCTTTGCTGATTTCTGGGGTAAGTCATCCCTGGGTCTTAGTCTTAACAGCAACAATGGGTAATAGCCTTGGAGGGTTAACTAACGTTATCCTTGGGCGTTTCTTTCCATTGCGTAAAACATCGCGCTGGCAAGAGAAAGCCACTGGCTGGCTGCGGCGCTATGGCGCTGTCACACTATTATTAAGCTGGATGCCGGTTGTGGGTGATTTACTGTGCCTGTTAGCTGGATGGATGCGCATCTCGTGGGGCCCAGTTCTCTTTTTCTTATGCCTTGGCAAGGCGTTGCGCTATGTTGTTGTCGCAGCGGTTACGACGCAAGGCATTATGTGGTGGCACTAATTGTGTTGTGAGATAGCCTTCAGGGTAACCAATACCATTATGCTAATTAAAACGATTTTGACAGGCGGGAGGTCAATTTGATCCCGAACGTATCACAGGCGCTGGCCTGGCTGGAAAACCATCCTCAGGCGTTAAAGGGGATTCAACGTGGGCTGGAGCGTGAAACGCTGCGCGTCAATGCTGATGGGTCATTGGCGACGACAGGCCATCCTGAGGTGTTAGGCTCAGCGCTAACACATAAGTGGATAACCACGGACTTTGCCGAAGCGCTGCTGGAGTTTATTACTCCACCTGGCGACGATATTCATAAAATGCTGACGTTCATGCGCGACCTGCATCGTTATACCGCCAGAAACCTGGGCGACGAGCGTATGTGGCCGTTGAGCATGCCTTGCTATATTGCCGACGGTCAGGATATTGAGCTGGCGCAGTACGGTACGTCGAATACCGGTCGTTTGAAAACGCTTTATCGCGAAGGCCTCAAAAACCGTTATGGCGCGTTGATGCAGACCATCTCCGGCGTACATTACAACTTCTCGCTGCCGATGGCTTTCTGGCAGGCGAAATGCGGCGTAACGGACGGTGAAGATGCTAAAGAGAAGATCTCTGCGGGTTATTTCCGTCTGATCCGTAACTATTACCGTTTTGGCTGGGTCATCCCGTATCTGTTTGGCGCTTCTCCGGCCATTTGTTCCTCCTTCCTGCAAGGAAAACCGACCACCCTGCCGTTTGAAAAAACCGACTGTGGGATGTATTACCTGCCGTACGCGACGTCGCTGCGTTTGAGCGATTTGGGCTATACCAATAAGTCGCAAAGCAATCTCGGAATTACGTTTAACGATTTGCATGAGTATGTGGCAGGATTAAAGCGCGCGATTAAAACCCCTTCCGAGGAGTACGCGGCGATCGGTCTGGAGAAGGACGGTAAGCGTCTGCAAATTAACAGCAACGTTTTGCAGATTGAAAATGAACTGTATGCGCCTATCCGTCCGAAACGCGTCACTCGTCGTGGTGAAACGCCTTCTGACGCGCTTCTGCGTGGCGGTATTGAGTACATCGAAGTACGTTCACTGGATATTAACCCGTTCTCACCAATCGGCGTAGACGAGCAACAGGTGCGCTTCCTCGATCTGTTTATGGTCTGGTGCGCATTGGCCGATGCGCCGGAAATGAGTAGCGATGAGCTGTTATGTACGCGTACTAACTGGAATCGCGTTATTCTGGAAGGGCGTAAGCCTGGCCTGACCTTAGGCATTGGCTGTGAGACAGCGCAGTTCCCACTGCCTGAAGTGGGTAAAGATTTGTTCCGCGACCTGAAACGCGTAGCACAAACGCTGGACAGCATCCACGGGGGAGAGGAGTATCAAAAGGTATGCGACAAGTTGGTCGCCTGCTTTGATAATCCTGAACTGACATTCTCCGCCCGGATCCTACGGTCTATGATTGATGAAGGCATTGGCGGTACGGGCAAAGCGTTGGGTGAGGCATACCGAAACCTTCTGCGCGAAGAGCCGTTGGAAATATTGCAGGAAGAAGAGTTTATTGCTGAAACCGAAGCGTCAAAGCGTCGTCAGCAGGAGATCGAAGCGGCTGATACCGAGCCGTTTAGCGTGTGGCTGGAAAAGCACGCTTGATACAAAAGAAAAAGGCCACTCGGGAGTGGCCAAAATTTCATCTCTGAAAACAGGGATGATGATAACAAATGCGCGTCTTTCATATACTCAGACTCGCCCCGGAACAAAGAGTTCAGATTATTTTTAAAAAATTTATCGGAGGTGGCTAAATGCCGTTGTTAGATAGTTTTACTGTCGATCACACCCGGATGGAAGCTCCCGCGGTCCGGGTTGCAAAAACGATGAATACCCCGCATGGCGACGCAATCACCGTGTTTGATCTGCGTTTCTGCATTCCGAACAAAGAAGTGATGCCTGAGAAAGGTATCCATACGCTGGAACACCTGTTTGCAGGTTTTATGCGTAACCACCTCAACGGTAACGGCGTTGAGATTATCGATATCTCTCCGATGGGATGCCGCACCGGCTTCTACATGAGCCTGATTGGCACGCCGGACGAGCAGCGTGTTGCCGACGCGTGGAAAGCGGCGATGGCTGACGTACTGAAAGTGCAGGATCAAAACCAGATCCCAGAACTGAACATTTACCAGTGCGGCACGTATCAGATGCACTCTCTCAGTGAAGCGCAGGACATTGCCCGTCATATCCTTGAGCACGATGTTCGTGTGAACAGCAATGAAGAGCTGGCACTGCCGAAAGAGAAGCTGCAGGAACTGCATATTTAGTTGTCATGCTGGATGGTGAAGCTCACGCTTCTCATCTGGTCGACAAATAATAGGCGCCAGCCGGTATAAAAAAGCCAGTTCATCTGAACTGGCTTTTTTGATCAATGTGCGCCGCCCGCGCCGCCGCCCGCGCCAAACGGCGGTTTAGCGAACCAGACAAGACCAAGCAGCACCAGGAAGATCCCCGCTGACATCCAGAAGATTTCGTTGGCGGAAATGATCAGCCCTTGATTGGTTATCTGTTGGGCCAGCCAGCCAGAGGCTTGCTCCTTGCTCATCCCTAATCCCTGCAGTTGGTTATACATTGCCTGTGCATTTGGGTTGTAGGGGTTAACGGACTCCGTTAACTGCGCATGGTGTAGCGACTCACGGTTAGTCCACATTGTCGTGGTGATGGAGGTTCCGATAGAACCTGCCAGCGTTCGCGTAAAGTTAGACAAGCTGGACGCCGCCGCCAGACGTTCAGGCGGTAAACCGGACAGCGTAATGGTCGTCAGCGGCATAAAGAAGCAGGCTACCGCGAATCCCTGAATAAACTGCGGCCAGGCCGATGCGCCAAAATCCATACCCGGTTCGAACGTCCACGCGCGCCAGTAGAAACAGACGGCGTACATAATAAAACTGAACGTGACCAGACGACGCATATCCAGCTTATGCGCGAAGCGACCGATTATCGGCGACAGGATCACCGGGATCACCCCAACCGGGGCGGAGGCCAGACCGGCCCAGGTTGCCGTATATCCGTAAACCTCCTGCAATAGCTGCGGCAGCAGGACGATTGCGCCGAAGTAGAGCATATAGGCCAGACTGATACACAAGCAGCCGATGGTAAAGTTTCGCGACTTAAACAGCGAGAGATCGACAATCGGGTGCTCGTCGGTAAGCTCCCAGACGATCAGGAAGCTGATAGCGACAACGGCGACCACCGTCAGGATGATAATCTCCTGTGAGGCAAACCAGTCCAGCTCTTTGCCGCGGTCGAGCATAATCTGCAAGCTACCGATACCAATGACCAGCAATGCCAAACCAATGGCGTCAATGCGTCGCTGCTCGGTTTTGGTTTCTCGCCCGCGTAGAGTTTGCAGAGTCATCAATACCACCGCCGCGCCGATTGGCACGTTGATGAAGAATATCCAACCCCAGTGATAGTTGTCGCTGATATAGCCCCCAAGAATAGGGCCGCATATTGGGGCGACAATCACCGTCATCGACCACAGCGCGAGGGCAATGGAACGCTTGGCGGGAGGATAATTATTCAGCAGCAGGCTTTGCGAAAGCGGAATTAGTGGACCGGCGACAATCCCTTGTACCACGCGGAAGAAAATCAGCATGTTCAGGCTGGTGGACATCCCGCATGCCCATGACGCAATGACGAAGGCAGTCGTTGACCACATGAATAGCCTTACTTCGCCAAAGCGCTTTGCCAACCAACCGGTGATTGGAATTGAGATAGCGTTCGCCACCCCGAATGAGGTGATCACCCAGGTTCCCTGGCTCAGCGAAGAGCCCAGGTTCCCGGCGATAGTAGGGATCGCCACGTTAGCAATGGTGGAGTCCAGCACCTGCATGAATGTCGCCAGAGACAGCGCGATCGTCATAATGACGAGCTGCGCGCCTTCCAGCGGTTTTTGCTGTTGCATCACACGCACCTTTGAATTAGCCCGCGTTGGCCCGCACGATCTCTTCGATCATTTTATTGACCGGAGCAAGGTTGATTTCACGTGCATTACTTTCTGATACCGGCGTGGTGCGGACCTGGCTTGCCAGAATCTGTCCGTCACGATTGGAGGTATCTACCGTAACCAGCGTGGACAAACCGATCCGCAACGGATGTTGCGCCAGCTGCTGCGCATCCAGTTCGATACGTACCGGCAGACGCTGGACGACTTTGATCCAGTTACCGGTTGCGTTTTGCGCAGGCAGCAGGGAGAAGGCGCTGCCCGTACCCATATCAAGGCCAACAATTTTACCGGTGTATTTCACGTCATCGCCGTAAATATCACTGATAACCGTCGCAGGCTGGCCGATACGCATGTGCGCTAGCTGCGTTTCTTTAAAGTTAGCATCGACCCACAGGTTGGTGGCCGGAACAACTGCCATCAGCGGCGTGGTTGGGCTGATTTGCGCGCCAGGCTGTACGGCACGACGGGAAACATAGCCGGTCATTGGACTGACGATTCTGGTACGTTCCAACGCCAGCCAGGCGTTGCGCACTTCGGTGGCGGCCTGTTGTACGGCGGGCTGATCTTCCAGCTTGCTGCCGAGAATCATTGCCTGGTTAGCATTATATTGCTGGATAGCGACATCAAGCTGCGCCTGAGCGCTGGCAACGGCATCTCGCGCATGTTGCAGCTCTTCGCGGCCAATCAGGTTGGCGTTGCCCAGCGGGACGCGGCGATTAAAGTCGCTTTGTGCCTGCGCCAGCGCGGTTCTCTGCACTTCAATGCTAGCCTGTAACTGCTTACTGTTGATCATCAGTTGGTGCGTCTGGCGCACGCTGGAAGCCAATGCCGTTTTGGCTTTTTCGAATGCCTGCTTAGCATCCGTCTGATCGAGAGTAACCAGCACATCGC
>NZ_JAHLQZ010000211.1:0-6338 GCF_018919505.1 Citrobacter sp. S55_ASV_140 | reverse complement strand
GATACTTCGCGCTGCCGAGCGTATCCAGCCAGCGGAACGCACCGCCGTGGAACGGAGGGAAGCCCAGGCCATACACCAGCGCCATATCGGCTTCTGCCGGGCTGGCGATAATGCCTTCTTCCAGACAACGCACCACTTCGTTGATCATTGGGATCATCATGCGGGCGATAATCTCGTCATCGCTGAAGTCGCGTTTCGGTTGGCTGACCTCTGCCAGCAGACCATCAACGGCGGCATCTTCTTCTTTCTTCGGCTTGCCCTTGTTGTCTTCTTTATAACGCCAGAACCCGAGACCGTTTTTCTGTCCGAAACGGTTAGCATCAAACAGGGCATCGATCGCATCGCGATAATCTTTCTGCATACGCTGTGGGAAGCCCGCAGACATCACCGCCTGTGCGTGATGCGCGGTATCGATCCCCACCACGTCCAGCAGATAAGCCGGGCCCATCGGCCAGCCAAACTGTTTTTCCATCACTTTGTCGACTTTGCGGAAATCCGCTCCGTCGCGCAGCAACTGGCTGAAACCGGCAAAATAGGGGAACAGCACGCGGTTGACGAAGAAACCAGGGCAGTCATTGACCACAATTGGCGTTTTGCCCATCTGGCTTGCCCAGGCGACAACCTTAGCGATGGTTTCATCTGAGCTTTTTTCGCCGCGAATGATCTCAACCAACGGCATGCGGTGCACCGGATTAAAGAAGTGCATGCCACAGAAGTTTTCCGGGCGTTTGAGCACGCTGGCCAGTTCGTTGATTGGAATGGTTGAGGTGTTCGAAGCCAGTACGGTGTCCGGGCGTACCTTATCTTCGGTTTCCGCCAGTACCGCTTTTTTCACTTTCGGGTTTTCCACAACCGCTTCGACTACTACGTCCACACGCTCGAAACCGCTATAGTCGAGGGTTGGATGGATAGTGGAAATCACGCCCGCCATTTTCAGGCCGTCAATTTTGCCGCGCTCGAGCTGTTTGTTCAGCAGCTTGGCCGCTTCGGTCATGCCCAGCGTTAATGATTTGTCGTTGATATCTTTCATCACAACCGGCACGCCTTTCCAGGCCGACTGGTAAGCGATACCGCCGCCCATAATGCCCGCGCCCAGCACCGCCGCTTGCTTTGGCGCCTCAATATTTTTGGTGAGCTTTTTGGCTTTGGCTTTCACGAACTGATCGTTAAGGAAGATCCCAACCAATGCGCGAGCTTCACTGGTGTGCGCCAGTGGAACAAAACTTTTATTTTCCAGGTTCAGCGCTTCTTCACGGCCAAAACGGGATGCCGCCTCAATCGTTTTCACGGCAGTGATTGGTGCGGGATAATGCTTCCCGGCCGTCTGCGCCACCATACCTTTGGCGATAGTAAAGCTCATCGCCGCTTCAATTTTGCTGAGTTTCAACGGTTCCAGCTTCGGCTGGCGTTTGGCTCTCCAGTCGAGATCGCCGTTAATCGCCTGACGTAATACCGCGATCGCGCCATCAAGCAGTTTCTCGTGTTTCACTACGCCATCGACCAGGCCGATTTTCAGCGCCTGCTCAGCACCAACATCTTTACCCGCAGCAATGATTTCCAGCGCGCTGTCCGCGCCCAGCATACGTGGCATACGTACGGATCCGCCAAAGCCTGGCATGATGCCCAGCTTGGTTTCCGGCAGGCCGATGCGCAGGTCCGGCGTTGCCAGACGGTAATCGGTCGCCAGCACACACTCGCAGCCGCCGCCCAGCGCATAGCCATTTACCGCTGAGAGGGTCGGAACAGGTAGATCTTCCAGACGATTAAAGACGCTGTTGGCAAAATGCAGCCACTGGCTCAACTGTTCTTCAGGCACGAGGAACAATGAAAGGAATTCGGTGATATCGGCACCGACAATAAAGGCTGCTTTGTTAGAGCGCAGCAGCAGCCCTTTTAAATTCGGTTGTTTTTCCAGCACGTCAAGCGCATGGCCCAGGCTGGCAACGGTGGCCGTGTCGAGTTTATTGACCGAACCAGGGGCATCGAACACCAGTTCGGCGATGCCATCTTCCAGCCAGTCGAGGTACAGGGTGTCGCCTTTGTAAAGCATGTCAGTCTCCTGAATCCGCAAGGTGATCTGGTCATACCAGATGAATCGAAGTGTGTGTTTTATGTTAAAAAAATGCAAATGAATGATTAAAGAAATGACGATTCGATCACGCTCGGCAGAAATCACGCACTCACAAAGCGATGTGCTAAGATGCGGAGTCTTGAGGTCAAAAACAGAAGGATAGAAAATGGAATCACTGGCCGCACTCTATAAAAATCATATCGTTACCTTACAAGAGCGGGCGCGCGACGCGCTGGAACGCTTCAAGCTGGATGCGTTACTTATTCACTCTGGCGAACTTGTTAACGTCTTTCTTGACGACCATCCGTACCCGTTTAAGGTCAATCCGCAATTCAAAGCCTGGGTACCCGTAACGCAGGTCCCTAACTGCTGGTTGCTGGTGGATGGTGTGAATAAGCCAAAATTGTGGTTCTATCTGCCGGTCGACTACTGGCATAACGTTGAGCCGCTGCCGACCTCCTTCTGGACAGAAGAAATCGAGATCATCGCGCTGCCAAAAGCGGACGGTATCGGTAGCCAACTGCCAGCTGCTCGCGGCAATATCGGTTATATCGGTCCGGTTCCGGAACGTGCGTTGCAACTGGACATCGCGGCCAGCAACATCAACCCGAAAGGGGTGATCGACTACCTGCATTATTACCGCGCCTTTAAAACGGATTACGAACTGGCCTGTATGCGCGAAGCGCAGAAAATGGCGGTGAATGGACACCGTGCCGCGGAAGAAGCGTTCCGTTCCGGGATGAGCGAGTTTGACATCAACCTGGCTTATCTGACCGCGACCGGTCACCGCGACACTGACGTGCCATACAGCAACATCGTTGCGCTTAATGAGCATGCGTCGGTTCTTCATTACACCAAACTGGATCATCAGGCGCCGTCTGAAATTCGCAGCTTCCTGCTGGACGCTGGTGCGGAATATAACGGCTATGCGGCAGACCTGACGCGTACCTGGTCGGCGAAAAGCGACAACGACTATGCGCATCTGGTGAAAGATGTTAACGACGAAGAGCTGGCGCTTATCGCTACCATGAAAGCGGGTACCAGCTACGTGGATTACCACATTCAGTTCCATCAGCGCATCGCGAAGCTGCTGCGTAAGCATCAAATCATCACCGATATGAGTGAAGAGGCGATGGTGGAAAACGATCTTACTGGACCGTTTATGCCGCACGGTATTGGTCACCCGTTGGGTCTGCAGGTGCATGATGTCGCTGGCTTTATGCAGGATGACAGCGGTACCCACCTTGCTGCCCCGTCGAAGTATCCTTACCTGCGCTGCACCCGTGTTCTGCAGCCGGGCATGGTACTGACCATCGAACCGGGCATCTACTTTATTGAATCGCTGCTGGCGCCGTGGCGTGAAGGGCAGTTCAGCAAACACTTCAACTGGCAGAAAATTGAAGCTCTGAAACCGTTCGGCGGTATTCGTATTGAAGACAACGTGGTGGTCCACGAGAACAATATCGAGAACATGACGCGGGATTTAAAACTGGCGTAATGGACAGTTGGTTAATCCCTGCGGCGCCGGTTAGCGTCGTTGAAGAGATCAAAAAAAGCCGCTTCATTACGCTGCTCGCCCATACGGACGGCGTAGAAGCGGCGAAAGCATTCGTTGAGTCCGTCAAAACGGAACACCCGGACGCCCGCCACCATTGTGTGGCATGGGTGGCGGGTGCGCCGAATGACTCGCAGCAGTTGGGCTTTTCAGACGATGGCGAACCGGCGGGAACGGCAGGCAAGCCGATGCTCGCGCAGCTGATGGGCAGCGGTGTCGGTGAGATTACCGCAGTGGTGGTGCGCTACTACGGCGGTATCCTTCTCGGTACGGGTGGGCTGGTAAAAGCCTACGGTGGCGGTGTGAATCAGGCGTTGCGTCAGTTAACGACACAGCGCAAGACGCCATTAACCGAATATACTTTGCAGTGTGAGTACGGTCAGCTGGCAGGCATAGAAGCTTTGCTGGGTCAGTTTGACGGTAAAGTCGTTGCCAGTGATTACCAGGCTTTTGTTCGGCTCAGGGTGGCGCTTCCTTATGCCAAAGTGGATGAATTTTCGGCAAAACTGGCGGATTTTAGTCGTGGTTCATTGCAATTGTTAGCGATTGAAGAATAATCCCCACCTCATTTTAAAGAACTAAGGAAGCGGTAGAGATGCATTTTCGCGCCATTACCCGAATCGTTGGACTACTGGTCATCTTATTCTCGGGGACGATGATTATCCCCGGACTGGTGGCTCTCATCTATCGCGATGGGGCAGGGCGTGCATTTACCCAAACTTTCTTCGTTGCTCTGGCGATCGGCTCCATGCTGTGGTGGCCGAACCGCAAAGAGAAAGGCGAGCTGAAATCTCGCGAAGGTTTTCTGATTGTCGTCTTGTTCTGGACCGTGCTGGGTAGCGTGGGTGCGCTGCCGTTCATCTTTGCGGAAAGCCCTAACCTGACGATTACCGATGCATTTTTTGAATCCTTTTCCGGATTGACCACCACCGGGGCAACAACGCTGGTGGGGCTGGATTCATTGCCACACGCTATCCTCTTTTATCGACAGATGCTGCAATGGTTCGGCGGGATGGGGATCATCGTGCTGGCGGTGGCTATTCTGCCTATTCTTGGCGTCGGGGGGATGCAGCTCTACCGGGCAGAAATGCCGGGGCCGCTGAAAGATAATAAAATGCGCCCGCGTATTGCCGAAACGGCGAAAACCCTGTGGCTTATCTATGTATTGCTGACGGTGGCATGTGCACTGGCGCTATGGTTTGCCGGGATGCCAGCGTTTGACGCCATTGGGCACAGCTTTGCCACGATTGCGATTGGCGGCTTTTCCACGCACGATGCCAGCGTGGGATATTTCGACAGTCCCACGATCAACACCATCATTGCTATCTTCTTGCTGATCTCCGGCTGTAACTATGGCCTGCACTTCTCTTTATTAAGCGGCCGTAGCCTGAAGGTCTACTGGCGCGATCCGGAATTTCGCATGTTCATCGGCGTGCAGTTGACGCTAGTGGCTGTCTGTACGCTGGTACTGTGGATACACAATACCTACGGTTCAGCGCTCACGACCATCAACCAGGCCTTTTTCCAGGTGGTATCAATGGCGACGACCGCCGGATTTACCACCGACAGCATTGCCCGCTGGCCGCTGTTCCTGCCGGTGTTGTTGTTGTGTTCTGCCTTTATCGGCGGCTGTGCCGGGTCTACGGGCGGTGGCTTGAAAGTGATTCGTATCCTGTTGCTGTTTAAGCAAGGTAACCGCGAGTTGAAACGTCTGGTTCACCCGAATGCTGTTTACAGTATCAAGCTGGGTAACCGTGCGCTGCCGGAGCGAATTCTTGAAGCCGTCTGGGGATTCTTTTCTGCCTATGCACTGGTCTTTATTATCAGTATGCTGGCGATTATTGCGACCGGTGTTGATGACTTCTCCGCGTTTGCCTCCGTGGTGGCGACGCTGAATAACCTCGGGCCAGGGCTGGGCGTTGTCGCCGACAACTTTGCCAGTATGAACCCCGTGGCGAAGTGGATCCTGATTGCCAATATGCTGTTTGGTCGTCTGGAGGTCTTTACTCTGCTGGTACTCTTTACCCCTACTTTCTGGCGTGAATAATGGAGTAACACGTGAAAACACTGATTCTTTTTTCTTCCCGGGACGGGCAAACGCGTGAAATCGCCGAGTATCTGGCTTCTGAACTCAAAGAGCTGGGCGTTTGGACGGATGTTGTTAATTTGCATCGCACCGCGGAGCCTGACTGGCAAAATTATGACAGCGTGGTGATTGGCGCCTCGATTCGCTATGGTCATTACCATGCCGCATTTCAGGAGTTTGTGAAAAAGCATGCCACGCGGCTGAATGCGATGCCGAGTGCGTTCTACTCCGTTAACCTGGTTGCCCGTAAACCGGAGAAGCGTACGCCGCAAACCAACAGCTATGCGCGTAAGTTCCTGATGAGTTCGCCGTGGCGGCCGGATCGCAGTGCGGTTATTGCCGGCGCTTTGCTGTATCCCCGCTATCGCTGGTATGACCGTGTGATGATCCAACTGATAATGAAGATGTCAGGCGGTGAAACGGATACGCATAAAGAAGTGGTGTATACCGATTGGGAACAGGTCGCGGGTTTTGCACGGGAAATTGCCCAATTAACCCACAAAACGTTGCCAAAATAAGCGTAAAGAATAAAAAATAATCACTCGGAAAATTATTTTGAATTTCCCCTTGTCAGCCTGAAATAACTCCCTATAATGCGCCTCCACTGACACGGAACAACGGATTAC
>NZ_JAHLQZ010000210.1:0-6339 GCF_018919505.1 Citrobacter sp. S55_ASV_140 | reverse complement strand
CTTGCATAGTGCCTCCACATTATTTCTCCCCCTGGCTCAGGAGGCGAATAGTTATATTTCATCAGACTTTATTGATGAACCAGGTATGCTTTACTTCACATTAATACGTACATGACCACTGTTACTGGAGAAACAAAATGAATTATCCGGCAGAACCCTTCCGTATTAAAAGCGTTGAAACTGTATCTATGATCCCGCGTGATGAACGCCTTAAGAAAATGCAGGAAGCGGGTTACAATACTTTCCTGTTAAATTCGAAAGATATTTATATTGACCTGCTGACCGACAGTGGCACCAACGCAATGAGCGACAAGCAGTGGGCCGGAATGATGATGGGTGATGAAGCGTACGCGGGCAGCGAAAACTTCTACCATCTGGAAAGAACGGTTCAGGAGTTGTTTGGCTTTAAACATATTGTTCCGACTCACCAGGGCCGCGGCGCTGAAAACCTGTTATCGCAGCTGGCTATTAAACCTGGGCAATATGTTGCAGGGAATATGTATTTCACCACTACCCGTTATCACCAGGAAAAAAATGGCGCGGTGTTTGTCGATATCGTTCGTGACGAAGCGCACGATGCCGGTCTGAATATTGCATTTAAAGGTGATATCGATCTTAAAAAATTACAAAAGCTGATTGATGAAAAAGGCGCCGAGAATATTGCCTATATCTGCCTGGCGGTGACGGTTAACCTCGCGGGCGGGCAGCCGGTATCGATGGCAAACATGCGTGCGGTACGTGAACTGACAAAAGCACACGGCATTAAAGTGTTCTACGACGCCACCCGCTGCGTAGAAAACGCCTACTTTATCAAAGAGCAAGAGCAGGGCTTTGAGAACAAGAGCATCGCAGAGATCGTGCATGAGATGTTCAGCTACGCCGACGGTTGTACCATGAGTGGTAAAAAAGACTGTCTGGTAAACATCGGCGGTTTCCTGTGCATGAATGATGACGAAATGTTCTCTGCTGCCAAAGAGTTAGTCGTGGTCTACGAAGGGATGCCATCCTACGGCGGCCTGGCCGGACGCGACATGGAAGCCATGGCGATTGGCCTGCGCGAAGCCATGCAGTATGAGTACATTGAGCACCGCGTGAAGCAGGTGCGCTACCTGGGCGACAAGCTGAAAGCTGCTGGCGTACCGATTGTTGAACCGGTGGGTGGTCATGCGGTATTCCTCGATGCGCGCCGCTTCTGCGAGCATCTGACGCAGGACGAGTTCCCGGCGCAAAGCCTGGCTGCCAGCATCTATGTAGAAACTGGTGTACGTAGTATGGAGCGCGGAATTATCTCTGCGGGTCGTAATAACGTGACCGGCGAACACCACAGACCGAAACTGGAAACCGTGCGTCTGACGATTCCACGTCGCGTTTATACCTACGCGCATATGGATGTGGTGGCCGACGGCATTATTAAACTTTACCAGCACAAAGAAGATATTCGCGGGCTGAAGTTTATATACGAGCCGAAGCAGTTGCGTTTCTTTACCGCACGCTTTGATTATATCTAAATAATCATTATGGCCCCATCTGGCGATGGGGCTTTTTTGTCTTCTTTTTCCATGAACAGGAAGCCTTTGCGGTGTCCGTTACCGTGACAGAACTATAAAAAGTAAACCCTGACTCCGACATTTTTATTATCCGCATGATGTACAAATGACAGCTGTAATTATAACGAATAGTCTACAGGAACATTTATCATGGATATTAATGCCATTGAGCGACAGAGTAGTACCCCCGGACTGATTAGCGGAACCATGTTGGTTATCGCGACCGTAGTGGGTGGCGGAATGTTTTCCCTGCCGATTGCGATGGCTGGCGTATGGTTCCCCGGTGCGTCGGTTATTCTTCTCTTTATTGCCATCATGATGTTATTAACCGGTCTGATGCTGGTTGAAGTTAACCTGCATTATGGCGCTGGTGCCAGTTTTAATACCTTTACCCAGGATTTATTAGGCCGTAAGTGGAATATTGTGGTGGGTATCGCTTTCGGCTTTGTGCTGTATATTCTGACCTATGCCTATATCTCCGGTTCATCGGCGGTGATGGCGCAAACCGTATTCAAATACAGCGGCGTACGTTTTCCGGCAAATATCTCGGTGATTATCGTCAGTATGCTGGTTGGGGCAATTGCCTGGTACAGTTCCTTGCTGGTTGGACGCATCACTACCGTGCTGATTATCGGTAAGTTTGTGGCGTTCTTTGCCACCTTCTCCGGATTGGTGGGCCATATCGAAGTGGCAAAACTCGTCGACAGCGTGGCGGTGGCGCTGCCCAATTCGCAGTATCTGCCGTATATCCTGATGACGCTGCCGTTCTGCATTATCTCGTTTGGTTTTCACGGTAACGTGCCGAGCCTGGTCAAGTTGTATGGCACGAGCGGGATTTCGAATATTACACGCTCTATTATCATCGGCACGCTGTTTGCCCTGCTGCTGTATATCTTCTGGTTAGCCGTTACGATGGGCAACATTAGCCGTTCCTCGTTCCCGCCAATTATCGCCAAAGGCGGCAATATCGACGTGTTTGTCGAGGCCATCAGTGGGCTGTTCACCAGCCGTTATATGGATCTGATCCTGACCTTCTTCGGCAACTTCGCGGTAGCCAGTTCCCTGCTGGCGGCGACGCTTGGCCTGTTTGATTACATCGCCGATCTGTTTCATTTCCCGGATGACGGCATGGGCCGCCTGAAAACCGCGCTGGTGACTTACTTCCCGCCAGCCGCCGTGTGCTTCTTCTTCCCGAACGGTTTTGTGCACGCGATTGGTTACGCCGGTCTGGCCTTTACCATCTGGAGCGTGATCCTGCCGCCGTTCCTGGTGAAAGCGGCGCGGAAACGTTTTCCGACCGCCAGCTATACCGCGCCGTGTAATAACACCGTGCTCAATCTGGTGATTGTCTGTGGGGCGATTGTTTATCTGACGGTTGTTCTGGACGTATTTGGTCTGCTGCCAACGTTTCGTTAGACGGAGTCAAAATGAAAAACGTGTTGTCTGTTCAGTCGTCAGTCGTTTATGGCTATGCCGGAAATAAAGCCGCCGTGTTGCCGATGCAGCTTTCGGGGATCGATGTATGGCCGTTTTACACCGTGCAGTTTTCCAACCACACCCAGTACGGGATGTGGCAGGGCATGGCGATGCCGCACGGCGAGTTGAGCGCCATCATCAGCGGGCTGGATGACCTGCAAAAGCTGGCGCAATGTGATGCCGTATTGTCAGGGTATCTTGGAGATAAACGCCATTGCGAAGAGGTCAAGCACGCGGTCACCACCATTCGCCAGCGTAATCCGCAGGCGCTCTATTTTTGCGATCCAGTAATGGGCGACCCGCAAAAAGGCTGCATTGTCGCGCAGGGCGTGGAGTCCTTTTTTGTCGATGACGCTATTCAACTGGCCGACATAATGGGGCCGAATCTCTATGAGCTGGGCGTGCTGACGGGCAGACAACTGCGTAGTTTTGACGAGGTGGTGGAAGCGGCGCAGCAGCTGGTGGCATGGGGCGTGAACAAGGTACTGGTGAAGCATCTCGGCGACTGCTCGCGTGACAAACAGGCGTTTGAAATGCTGCTGGTGACGGCGGAACAGACGTTACACATCGCCCGGCCGCTGTATAGCTTTGCCAAAATGCCGGTGGGCGTAGGGGATCTGATTTGCAGCGTGATGCTGGCCTCACTGCTCAATGGTTATGATGACAAGTTGGCGCTGGAGCGGACCACCAGTGTTGTTGACGCGGTGATGCGACTAACGAAAGAGCGCGACTCGTATGAACTGCGGCTGATAGACGCGCGTCACCAGATAATGGAGCCGCAGATTCGCTATCAGGCAACGGTACTGTAGCGCCGCAAGGAGGCTCTATGTTTCTGACATTACTACGATTTCAGCATCCGCTGGTCTACCGTTTTGCGTGGCTTCGTCTGTGGGTCAGGGTGTTAAGAGCGTGCGGGCTGCGCAAGTGAAAGGGGGCCAGTTGCCGGATGCGGCGCTTGCGCCTTATCCGGCCGACAAATGAGCGTGAAACGCAGACATTACACGCGGAAGTAGCGTGGTGGGATCAACGCAGAAAAGGCGTCGAACTTCTTCACCATCTTTTTCCAGAACAACATAACAACAATCCTCGATTTGAAACATCGGCGCTATTTTAGTCAGCGCCGACAAATCGTAAAGCCTGTTACCTCGTTCCGATCCCAGGGCGGTGTAAACCTTTATGGTCACCGCGTCGTCAAATACGATTGCCGCGAATTTGGCGGGGTTGACAACGGGTTACGCCATAAACCAGTAATAAAAGAGACCGACTTTCAGGCCGAGGATCACAATGTAGGCGCAGCAGTATTTCATGGTGCCAGACATTATCTGGTTGGCCTGACCGTCCATTTTGGTGGCTGAAACTGCGATGGCGATGCTCTGCGGCGAAATCATTTTTCCGCCCGTTGCGCCGGAGGTGTTGGCCGCCGCCAGCCAGTTGGGATCGATATGCAGCTTACTGGCGGCAATGGTTTGCAGTTTACCGAACAGAATGTTCGAGTTGGTATCGCTGCCGGTGACAAATGTGCCCAGCGCGCCAATCACCGGGGCGAGGAAGACGTATGAGCTGCCGGTCAAATCAACAATCGACTGGGCCAGCGTGGAGATAATCCCACTGAGATCCATCACCGTGGCCAGCGCGACGATCGCCATAATCGCCACAATGGAATTTTTAAGCTGGAAAATAGTTTTGATAAACACTTCCAGCATCCCACGTGCCGAAGCCCCCTGAATAAAACCGCCGATAATGGTCGCAAAGATGATCAGCATCCCCGGCGTGGTCACCCATTCCACTTTCAGCGCCAGGGTTTTGCCGTCGGCTAGCGTAAAATACAGTACCGAGGCCAGTTGGGACGCCGCGGCTTTTATCGTCGGGAACAGCGGTGAACACAGCAGGATAAAGACAAAAATAAACAGATAGATAGAGCCCACGCGGAACAACACTTTTGCCGAGCGCGGCGTGGTTTCGCGGGTATGGCTGACCTCAATGCGCCATTCGGGATCGGTTTTTCCTTTGCGCAGGCGGCTGACTATCGCGACGGCAAACAGGCTGACCAGGCTCCCGGCAAAGGCAGGCAATTCCGCGCCAAGATGGATAGCAACAAAATATTGCGGAACCAGCGTGGTGATGCCGCACATCAGTGTGATCAGAAATACGCCGCGAATGGCTTTCAGGCCGCCGCCAATTATGCAGACAATGACAAACGGCAGCAGGATATTAAACAGCGCCAGTTGCAAAATAATGGTTCCGCCTAAGGTATAAACCGGCAGATTAACCTGTTCCGCCAGAATAGAAACCGGGATCCCGACCGCGCCGAATGCGGTGGGAACGGTATTTGCAACCAGAGAGGCGATCGCCGCCTTCAGCGGGTTGAATCCGAGCGCAATAAGAATGCCGATTGGAATGGCGACCGCCGTACCATAACCCGCCGCAGCTTCAAGGAATCCGCCAAAGCACCATGAAATCAGCAGCACCTGAATACGCTTATCTTCGCTAATGCTGGCGAGAATATCGCGCAGAATATCCAGCGCTTTGGTCGCCTGCATGACGTTATAACTGAAGATAGCGCCGAGGATCACTATCACGATCGGCCATAATCCCTTCAGTGCGCCATAGCCTATTGCAGCTTTCAGATTCTGTACGGGCATTTCCCAGAATAGTGCTGATAACGCGGCGGTGAAAACTAAAGAGATTAGCACGGAATAATGGATGGCCATTTTTAGTTTTAATATTAAAAATACCATCAGTAGTAACGGAGAGAGTGCCAGGGCAAACATAAAATATTCGTTCATTGC
The DNA here is from genome assembly GCF_018919505.1 of Citrobacter sp. S55_ASV_140. Classification (NCBI taxonomy): domain Bacteria; kingdom Pseudomonadati; phylum Pseudomonadota; class Gammaproteobacteria; order Enterobacterales; family Enterobacteriaceae; genus Citrobacter; species Citrobacter sp. S55_ASV_140. Next base: position 527 of record NZ_JAHLQZ010000210.1, on the reverse strand, counting down.
TATTCCCGATTGGTTTATTAAACCTGATTTATATTTATGGCGGGGAGGCTACATTGCTGGATTAATAAAAGCTGTAAACTGAATCGCTTCAGTGGATAAAGTAATTATGATTTGTGGTTTTGTAACTATTGTAATCTTTTAATTAAAATTTAACGCCGAATAAATATACTTAAGAGTAAGTGATATACCTATAAGTAGTTATTTAACAACGTGTTTTATAATGGTAGTGACGAGAATAGTTATCTCCTGAAACTATTTTTAAGGTGTTAATAATGCTGTGGTTTTAAATATAAAAATGTGAGCGATGCCGAAATAAATAAACCTGGCTATTGCATGTCCGAGTCGATTAGGGGATTATTTTGTTTTGTCATACAAATTAAAATGCAGACATTTGCGATTGTCCTGATATAAGAAACGGAGAGTCGCCATCAAAGGAAAACGATCTGAGCAACATTATGAACCCAGGCATTAGTAAAACGAGCAAACCGAAAAACTGGGTGTGAAAGACGATTGAACCTTTGCTTGAT
>NZ_JAHLQZ010000020.1:0-42917 GCF_018919505.1 Citrobacter sp. S55_ASV_140 | reverse complement strand
TGGCCAGTCACCCTCGACACAAGTCTTTCAACAGGAGATTATGTGTGGGCCAGTGAAACGGGCGCACACATCATGGATGCTTACTTTGCAACTTTCAATGTTGATTGCGCCAATTTCGATTTCTATAAATATTGGCCTATTGAGACATTCATACTTTATGCAATTTTTACCTGTAGCAGAGATGACGATGAGCCACAGCCATTAACCCTCCGTATGCTGGCAGAGTCTGCAAAAGCAGGTAAATGGCTTTATGACTGAGCCTTATTGACGGATGCCATTTATCCAACCAACCGCTTCCGAAAAAAAGCCGCCGATCGGTTAATCAGCGGCTTTTCCATTACTCACTTACATCAGAAATTATATTTTACGCCGAGCATACCGCGGGTATCGCTGTAGCCTTTGTCGCCAACCTGTTGGGCCACGTTGCTCCATACGTTGAGGCGCGGAGTGATTTGACCTTCAACACCCACTTTCAGCTCGCCGATGTTCTTCGTGCCGCGCATGTCGTTTCTCACATCGTCCATCTTCACGCTGGCAGTCTGCGTGTTATGGATCCAGTTGGCTTCGACAAACGGCTGGAACTCGCGAGATTTACCGTCATCGATGGCGTTATGGCCGTTGATAAAGGCTTTCACGCCCAGACGAGTCATCAGATTGCCATCGGTGTCATCCTTCACGCGGGTCCCGTTCGCTTCGCGATGGCTGTCGGCCTGCACGTCCATCCACACCACCTGCGCTTTCGGTTGCAGCCAGTAGCTATTGCGCTCGCTTTCGCCCAGTTTAAAGCTGTAACCGGCTTCGACCGAGGCGGTGATACCGCTGGATTTATATTTCTCTGTCGCCTGCTCCTGACCCATCACTTTGTTATCAAACCAGTTGTACAGCGCCCAGGTATCTACGTAGGTGCCGGTCTTGTCTGCGTCATTGGCATACCAGGTGCCGTACAGCCCCACGCTGTAACCGGTGACCTGACCACGAGAGTGGTAGCCGGTCAGGCTGGACTGCGTGCGGTTCTGGCTGTTGGCATAACCTGCCATCGCGCCAATATGCCAGCGGTCGAGGCCATCGCTACTCCATTGCGCCAGATCGCCGCCTAACTGTAAGACGTAGCTGTTGCTTTGGGTTTTCAACTGCCCGCTACCGTCTTTGAAGCGGGTATGCGCGCCAACGTTACGCATCCACAGACTGGTCACTTTTTTCTCGCCCGTCAGCATGTCGACGTACTGCGTTTCACCCAGACGATCGTGCAGTCGGGTCATGAACAGTGTGTTAGCGGCATAGTTGTTCGCCAGATAACTGCCGGCTTCCGGACGATACTGTTGCTCCGTGACCGGCGGAACATGAGGCTCTTCCGGCTCAGGAATAACCGGGTCCACAGGATCGATCGGGTCCGGGTCGACCGGATCAGGGATAATCGGATCAACCGGGTCCGGGTCTACGGGATCAGGGTCAACAGGGTCCACCGGATCGGGCGGAGCAGGAATGAAGCTGGTCAGATACCAGTTACTGCCCTTCTGCACTACGTTATAGTCGTACGCCCCGGCGACAATACGGCTCGCTTTCTCAAATGTGCCGTCAGAGTTGCCAGCAACCTCGATTATCTCAATGCCTTCAACGGTCTGCGCCCCGGTACCACCAATGTTGTTCACCGCCACAAAGGCATTACCCGCTGTGTTGCCGAGCACTGTCAACTTATTGGTTTCGGAGGCATCGTCATTCAGAACGGTATTGAAAACCAGTTTGCCGCCATTCCCGGTAAAATCTTCGTTAATCGTAAGCGTCTGCCACGGTTCGCCGTCAGCATGGCCAAAGTTAACCACTGCCCCACTGTTCAGCGTCAGGTCGGTCAGCGTTGAGCTGTTGGTCATATTCCAGGTCGCATCGCTCATTTGCAGCGAGATGACCCCCGTCCCGGCGGTCGCGCTGGTGATATAAGACGCCCCGCTCCATAGTGAGTTGTCGGTCATGTTGAGCTTAATCGTACTGTTTTGCTGGGGCAGGCTGCTGGTCGCGTTTGTTCCTCCGGCAGCATGAAGATCGCCGTCGATAAGGAAGCGTCCACCGGCGGATCCGTCTACGGTGCCGCCCGTTTCGGTGCTGATGGCATAGCTTTCAGTACTGTGGTCGCCCACCATAGTAATCGCGGCGCCACCGGCCAGATTTATCGCCCCGCGTGAAATCGCAAACAGGCCGCGTGGCGCTTTGCTGTATGAAGCCGCTTTTCCAGAACTGTTCACGCTAATGGTCGCGTTGTCGCCCAGGTTCACGGTCGCGTTGGTGGAATAGACCGCATGCGCACTCGCGCCGTTAACCGTAATAGTGGCGTTATTACCCAGTTCCGTTTTAGAAGATGTGGCGGCATAAATGCCCGTTGAGGAGGCACCAGACGTCTCGATGGTAGCGTCATTGCCAAGCAGGATTGAGGAACCGCTCTGCCCGGAGCGAAGACCTTCAGAGCCGTCGCCGGTCGTCACAATATGCGCACGATCGCCAACGACAATCGTATTTTTGGCAAGCGTCGCATCTCGCATGGCATTGGCGGTGATACCACGCCCCTGGTTACCCGTCGTTTTGATGTACAGATCATCACCGACGTAGATATTAGCCGAGCCTATCCAGCCCTGGCCTATTGCGTTATAACCGGCGTTAATACCGTCACCATCCTGACCGTCTACATAAATACTGGTGCGATCCCCGGTGATGATAAAGACCGGGTTATCCGGCGTATTGGCCCCATGCGTGCGGATACCGTCAACATCTTTACCATTATTGGCGGCATTCTTTGACTGGGTGCGGATCGTCAGGTCGTCACCAAAAATAACGCCCGGACTACCCGTCGCGCTGTTCTGAATAACAGTAACAGAGTGCTCAAAAGCTTCAGCACCGGGTCCATTTAACGTTAATCCATTACCATAAACAGGAATGGTGCCCGCACTCCACTGATAAACATAATTTGGCATGGCGCTGGTTTTAGCGAAATTGGCATTGGCCTGCGCAGGGATTATTGCCTGCAATTCCGGGGGCAGACTGCTAACCAGACCGCTGGAAGGAAGACTATCAACATCAACCCAGGCTGCATGGGCTGAAAATACCATAGACGTTAATGCGGCTGAAACCGCGATGGCAATACGAGAGTAAGATTTGGGATTTGGCATATTAGCCTCCTGCTATCAGGCGTAGAGCGTCCACCACATCGCTAGGATGTGAAATAATAAAAATCAGAAATGCGTTATAAAATATTCGATAGTATTTGATGAATACTATGGCCCAACTTATCTTCAAGCCGGAGCTTATAGACGTATATTTTCTTAATATCAATATTATCTATTTGGGTAATTTGCTGAATACTTTTTCCTGAGACAAATCGCTTCAGTAATATCATTTCTGTATAGTTGAGTGTGCGCCCACGTTTACTGTTAGCGAGATGACCCGTAAATAATCGTCTCATCTTCTGATGCTGTACGTCATCATCATCATCAGAATATATAATGCCTTGTATTTTATTGCTTTTCGACAGCCAGTAGTTGGCTAACGGCGCCAGGTTCCGGTCCGCAATCAAAACAATATGCATACCGCTATACGCCAGACGATCAACCCATTTCGGGTCAGCGAACAGGCGCAGGTTGGGGAAGGAGAAATCCACAAAAATAAACCCGCGGGATAAATGGTTTTGATTATTAAGCAAAAGTTTTTCAATAACGCCTCGTTGTAGAAAACCGTTTCCCTCAGGCCAGATCGCAAAAGCGGCACGGTGACAGTAGCTGGCGCGTACCGCAGTATCCGGAAATAATTGACAGGATAATTCACAGCTTATGCAACGAATACTCTGTGATGGGGATCTGTTCATAAAAAATGACTCCTGTTATTTTTCCATAAATATTTCATCGGTAAATAAATGTGTCAATCCGACACGTATGACATTCCTTGTCAGTTAATAACAGCAACCCTAAAAAAATGTAATAAACTCTTGATGCGCTAATATGTACGTACGGTAAGCAATGCCATACCGCTAAGTTTTTTTGTGTTTTATCTCAGAATAACAATCTGGGCATTAGGAATTTTATGCATAAATTAAAACCCTAGGATAAATCTTAAAAAAGCACTATTTGCTAAAAAATAACCGATGTAAAGGTTACTCGTTAATTACACAATTCAGATAACTCAATCACCCTTGTTGCTCTGTGGATAAATATAATGATAACCCAGATAAAACTGTAATGAATTCTCATTATTTAACATTAGCTAATTCCCACCTAAGAAATTAAGTTAATAACATATTGTATTTGAAGGATTTTTACCCCCTAAGTGAAATTCTTATCTTAGATCATGTACAAAGATAGAGGCGTCTTATCGATTTGGATGTAAAATTTAAGGGGTGTGCAAGGACACGCTGTGATACGTTTTGGTTACTGAGGGCTGGGCAATTGTATCTTATCAATCAGTTGGTCGAATTTAATCCTGATAGCAAAAGTCTGGTCAATCGTCAGACCGGGCGCACAATACAACTCCAGCTCCCAGCTTCGCTCTGTTTTCTCTATTTAATTACTCACGCAAGTGACATTGTTTCCCAGAACACGTTGATGATAGTGGGTTGGGGAGAGAGAAATAATGTCACCAGCACCAACACGTTCTACCAGGCAATTCTGACGTTACGTAATGCGCTGGCGGAAGTGGGACTACCGCGTGATACGGTGAAAACTATTTCCCGGCGAGGGCTGAGATTGAATGAAAACACTCAGGTAGAAGTGATAACGGACCCTCAGAGTGACGTTTCCCAGTCACCGGTTATTGAGGAGCGCGCGCCTGCAAAGGTAATTCTTACCGCACCACAACAAACGACGCAGATCTCCTGGTGGAACATTTTATTTAGCGTTAGTGTTGTTATTGCTACTCTGGTTATCTGGCTGGTGTGGTATCAGACTCGCCCGGTTATGCCATTTAGTAAGTTTGTCTCTGTTTCCATGCAGATCCCTTCGCGGCAAAACTGCAAAATTTATTACTCTCCGAATGAGTACGACCAGCATGGCTATTTCAGTCTGATGCAACTTCATCCTTTTCTCTGTGAAAACAACAAACACGTGTTTCTATCCGGCTACCTCAAAGCAGAAAGGATGGTGGCATTTGTATGCGATAAAGATGCGCGGATTGATGCCCACGCATTTTGTACTACCCATTATTACTGGATGCGCGGGCAATGAAAAAAACACGCCACATAATCTTGCTCACTATTGGCCTGGCTACCTTGCTCGGTTCAGGCAGTTGGCTATGGTATTCGCGCTATGCCGAAAAGCCGCTGAATTGCGTTGGGAACGTTGAATGGAATATTGGCAGCAACCGCTTTGCCGGTACGGTTTCATTTCGGATGTACAACCAGGAAGGATTATCAACAATTACCGGTAAACTGTATGGGCGTAATACCTCAGACATCAGCAGGAACATCTATTTCAGCTACACCCAACAGCGTGATGCGCGGGTGTTACAGGCCATGCAAGTCGTCAAAACCTTCGCCGACACGGCCGATGAAGCGGATATCAACAATACGTTGCCCGGGTTTTATCGGCAGACCGGACGCAGCCTGAGCCTGGTCATGGAGGAGTATAAGGGCGCATGGATTTTCGCCAGTTCCAATGTTCCCTCGCTGTATTGCCGCAAAAGGTAACGTCATATCCGGAAACAAAAAGCACGGTGCTGCCACGGGATTCACTTTTGTCATCATTAACTTACGCGACACAGGTCACTGAATCCACTAATAAGCCATTCTATTCTTCACCGCGAATCAGGAAACATCCTGAATATCAGGATATTCGTTGCGTAATAATTAAGCGAAATGGACGTTTTATTTTGTCCAGAAGACTTCAACCTACGCATGAATATTTGGAGAAGACGTGGGCAGGGGCGTTTATCTCTCTCGCGAGACATGTCTGAGCATTCAGACGTTATCGCATTTCAGGAAACGGTATGTTTCCGGTGTATTTTTGGCGTACATATGAGGGATACGTAATGTTTACTTTTAAAAAGTGCCTGATTGCACTTTCAATAAATTTGGCAGTTGTTTCGTCAGGTTTTGCTTGTACGACCCTGCTGGTCGGCAATGAAGCATCAGCAGACGGCTCCATGTTGGTCGCCCGTAGCGCAGACAGCGATGCCCTGAAAGCACAGCATTTTGTCATTCATCCGGCAAAACAGAATCAGACCGGGGTATACAGCACCAAAGCACATAATGGCGCGAATGATTTTACCTGGCCACTGCCGAAAAACTCTCTGCGTTATACCACCGTCCCAAACTGGAAAACTCAACTGCACGGCGCGACCGGATTTAACGAACTGGGCGTCGGTGTGAGTGGAACAGAATCTATTTTTGCTTCACCAAAAGCGCTGGCCGCCGACCCGTACGTTGAGGATAAAGGAATCACTGAAGACGATATCCCGGATATTCTGCTGTCGCAGAGCAAAACCGCACGTGACGCCGTTGCGCTGCTGGGACATATTGTTGAAACCGTCGGTGCGGGCGAAGGCTTTGGCGTTGCCGTCGTCGACGATAACGAGATCTGGTACCTGGAAACCGGCAGCGGCCACCAGTGGATGGCGCAGCGCCTGCCCAATAACCAATATTTCGCCACCGGTAATCAGGGCCGCCTACAGGATTACGATCCTAAAAACCCGGATATGATGGCGTCAAAAAATCTGATTCAGTTCGCAACGGAAAAAGGTCTGTACGAACCGGCGAAAGATGGCAAATTCAACTTCTCTAAAGCCTATACCCGTGATGACGAACGTGACCGTACGTATAACGATCCTCGCGTATGGACCATCCAGAAAACGTTCAATCCTTCCGCAAATCAGGATATGGCCAAAGGACGTGAATTCCCGGTCTTCATGAAGCCAGAGAAGAAAATGACGCTGGACGATGTAAAAGCCGTGCTGCGTAGCCACTATGAAGGCACCAGTCATGACCCGTACACCAACGGCCTGAACGGTAAAGAGCCGTGGCGTCCGGTCAGCGTCTTCCGCACCTATGAAGCGCACGTTATGCAGGTACGTCCGTGGTTGCCAAAAGAGATCGGTGAAACAACCTACATTGGTCTGGGTATGGCCGATCTCACCGCCTTTGTTCCGTACTACAGTGGCCTGAAAGCATATCCGGCCAACTATACAATGGGTACAGATAAGGCTGACGATCAATCCATCTACTGGAAATATCGTAAATTGCAGACGCTGACGATGACCGATTATCCGAAGCTCGCGCCAATCGTCAAAAAGGCCTACAAAGCGTGGGAAGATAAAGTGGCGAAGGAGCAAAAAGAGGTCGAAGCAGAATATCTGAAGATGGCGAAAACCAATAAACCTGCCGCAGATAAAATGCTGAATGACTTCAACCTGCGCATAATGGCTGATGCAGAGAAGTTAACGGAAGATCTCACTAATCAGTTGTTTACCATCCGCACCAAAGACATTCAGTCTGATATTTTCTTTGCTAACGCAGCGAAAAAAGACTAAGTCACACCACAGTAATGTACTGGCGCAAAGCGTATCTTAGCTCTGCGCCAGCATTTCACATCGCGCCTTCACGGCGTCATGCAGCAAGCGTACCGCCGTTGAAAGCTGCTTACGATGCGGGCAAATCATATTCAGCGGGACTTTCTCTCCCTGATAATCCGTCATCAGCAGCTGCAATCGCCCTTCGCGTACATCCTCGCTAACATCCAGCCACGACTTGTAGGCAATCCCCTCACCCGCAATCGCCAGCCGTCGGATCACTTCGGCATCATCGCTCATAATCGTGCCGTTGACCTGCACACTGCTGACCTCGCCGTCGTGCGTAAAAGTCCAGCGGTCGTGCAGGCGTCCACGTAAGACAAAGGTCATGGCGTTCAGCTGCGCTAAATCTTCCGGGGTTTTCGGCGCACCGTTTTGTAAAATCCAATCCGGTGACGCCACCAGCACGCGTCGGTTACCCGGCGCAACGGGCAGCGCAATATATGACGCATCTTCGGTATTGCCATAACGAAATGCGACGTCGACAGGATCTTTAAAGACATCCGTCACCTGATCGGAGAAAAAGATCCGCAAACGCAGCGCAGGATAGCGGCGTCGAAAAGATTGAAAGACCGGCAGCAGCAAATTCCGCCCAAGATCGGAAGGAACGGCGATTTGCAGTGTGCCAGAAACTTCATCTTCCGGGGTCTGAATTTTTTGCAGCCCGGCATGCATCACGTCCAGCATCTGGCGGGCATAGGGCAACCAAATCTCGCCTTCCGGCGTCAGGCGCAGGCTGCGCGTGGAGCGAGCGAACAGGCGGATAGTCAACGTAGACTCCAGGCGCTTGATAGCAGAACTGACCTGAGCAGGCTGGACGCCGGCTTCGCGTGCCGCATCGCTAAAACTATTCAGCGCCGCGGCGCGGACAAACAACGTGAGATCTTCAAGCCGGAACATTTTCACTCCCCGAGTATAAGTCCTGTCGCCGTAGGGCTATTTTTCCCGTTCTGCTGCCGGTTTACCATCGAATTATTCAACTGATTCCTGTGACCGGAGAGACTATGAAAGCCATCGCCATTACCCGCGCCGCGACCGACGGCAATAACATTGAATTTTTACAAGAGATTGAGCTGCCCATGCCAGTTGCCACAGGACATGACCTGCTGGTTGAAGTAAAGGCCATTTCCGTCAACCCCGTTGATACCAAGGTCCGCGAAGGTTTTAACGCTGATGTGCCGCGCGTACTGGGCTGGGATGCCGTTGGTGTGGTGAAGTCCGTGGGCGAAGCCGTTACTTTGTTCTCGCCTGGCGATGAAGTCTGGTACGCCGGGGCCCTGGGACGTGCGGGCAGTAACAGCGAATTTCAGTTAGTTGATGAACGAATCACCGCGCTGAAACCGCGATCGCTGGATAACGCCTCTGCGGCAGCGCTACCGCTGACCGCAATCACCGCCTGGGAAATGCTTTTCGACCGCCTGGGCATTGAGGAAAACGGCAACGAAGGCGATGTGTTACTGATTGTCGGCGCGGCTGGCGGCGTGGGTTCTATTCTGACGCAACTGGCCAGTAAGCTGACCAAAATGACCGTCATCGGCACCGCATCACGTGCGGAAAGCCAGAAATGGGTACGTGAAGCGGGCGCTCATCATGTGATTGACCACAGCAAGCCGTTGACGGAAGAGCTGGCACGGATAGGTATTAAAGAGGTGACACACGTTGCCAGCCTGAACAATACCGAACAGCACTACCAACAAATTATTGCTGCCCTGGCTCCACAGGGGAAACTGGCGCTGATTGACGATCCGCAAACCCTTGATGCGCGTCCGCTGAAAGCCAAAAGCATTTCGCTGCACTGGGAGTTTATGTTTACCCGTTCGATGTTTACCACCCACGACATCATTGCCCAGCATCAGCTATTGACCCGCGTGGCCCAGTTGATCGACGACCACACCATCCATACCACGCTGGGTGAACATTTTGGCGCGATCACGGCGGCGAATCTGCAAAAAGCGCATGCGCAAATTGAAACGGGTCGCTCGGTCGGCAAGATTGTGCTGGAGGGGTTTTAACATGTCTGATGCAGAAGTGATTTCAATTATTGCAGTACTGAAAGCCAAACCAGGGAAAATCGATGCACTGAAACAGGCGCTACAAGCTCTCTTACTGCCCACGCGCCGGGAGGAGGGCAATATTGAGTATGCGTTGTTCCAGTTACGCGACACGCCAGATGTATTTTATGTGCGCGAATCCTGGCGCGGTCAGGCTGGCCTGGACGAACATATCGCCCTGCCGCATTTCCAGTCGTTTGTATTGCAAATGAACGATCTACTGGCCGAGCCGCTACGACTGGATTATCTGACGCCTATAGAGCCGTAATATTAATACCGTGCTTCTCTGCTGTTCGGGGGAGCACAATAAATATCAACTTGAGAATTTACTTAACTCAATAATAACTTAGAAAATAAAATAGACATGATCATTATCCTCTGGAAAACTGTGGCATTAGTCACAAAATTGACATTGAAGATATATCGTTAATATTCATTTTATTTCACAATAATAATAACCATATAAAAATAAATCACTCAGAAACACCCGCCGAATCTCCATCCCCTTACTTCCAGTACACACCATAAAATAATGTGAATGCAGAAATATAATTTCATAATAACAAGTATTGTTATTTTAATGGGGCAGGAGGAAATTAATTCACTAAGGCAATTCTGATAAAGATAGCTTTAGCCTCCCCCTGAAATTAACCATGAAGATGTCAATAATGGTTAATGAACTGTAGAGCAAAAATGGATATCGCCCAGGCGATTTAGACTTTACTGCAGGTTAGATAGCCTGCAAAAAGCAACAACAAGGAATGGATCATGTCTACACCCGCTAATTTTAATGGCCAACGCCCAGTGATTGATGTCAATGACGCAGTTATGTTGCTTATCGATCATCAAAGCGGCCTGTTCCAGACCGTTGGCGATATGCCAATGACTGAACTGCGTGCAAGAGCTACGGCTCTGGCAAAAATCGCCACCTTATGCAAAATGCCGGTGATTACCACCGCCTCTGTGCCGCAGGGGCCAAACGGTCCTCTTATTCCGGAAATTCATGAGAACGCACCTCACGCACATTATGTCGCACGCAAAGGTGAAATTAACGCCTGGGATAACAAAGAGTTTGTTGCGGCAGTGAAAGCGACAGGCCGTAAGACGCTGATTATTGCTGGTACCATCACCAGTGTATGCATGGCATTCCCGGCCATCAGCGCGGTAGCAGAAGGCTATAAAGTCTTTGCCGTCATCGATGCTTCCGGTACCTACAGCAAAATGGCGCAGGAGATCACCATGGCCCGCGTCGTACAGGCTGGTGTCGTGCCGATGGATACTGCCGCGGTTGCGTCTGAACTGCAGAAAACCTGGAATCGGGAAGACGCAGCGGAATGGGCTGAAGTCTATACCAAAATCTTCCCGGCTTATCAGTTACTAATTGAAAGCTATACCAAAGCCCAGGATGTTGTGAAAAATAACGAGCTGCTGGACTCTCAGCGCGCTTAACTTTTCCGATCTTGCACAAACGCCTGTTTCGTATAAGCAGGCGTTTTGTAATGCGCAGCATCAGTCCCTGTCAGCTATTACGTCCAGCCATAACACCGCCATCGACATCCCAGACAGCGCCAGTCACCCAACCCGCCTTGTCTGACAGCAGGAACGCGACGGTTTCGGCAACGTCAAGCGGCTTACCGACCCGACCGATCGGGTGGAAACTGTCAAAGCTGTTCATCACACCTTGTACATCTTCTTTCGGGATAAACCCTTCATAGATGGGGGTATGCACGACCGCTGGCGAAACGGCGTTCACGCGAATCCCATGCGCACCCAGCTCAATAGCCAGATTTTTGGTTAAAGCATGCAGACCCGCTTTGGCCATCGAATAGGCCGATGAAGGTGTCGCGCCCACCGCTTGTTGCGCCCACATTGAACCAATATTCACGATGGCGCCGTTTATATTGTCTGCCAACATATTGCGTACCACATCGCGGGTGATGAAAAACGTCGCCCGATTGAGGCTCATATATAGCTCATAATCTTCAACTTCATGTTCAGTAAAAGGTTTCGGGAAAAACACGCCAGCCGCATTCACTAACAGGTTGATGTCTTTATGATCAGCATTCACCGTTGCCATCACCTGCCTAACCCCCGCTTCCGACATCAGATCTGCCACAATGACGGAGACGTCACCCAGCTCCGCCAACGCCTGACGGGCCCGTTCCGCTTTCTCGGCGCGGTTGCCTACCAGCACCACGCTACCGCCGCCCTGGAGGATCAGTTTCGCCGTTTCGAACCCCATCCCACTGGTCCCACCCACCACTAATAATTTCTTTCCGGCAAAGAATGCGCTCATCGTTAACCTCGTTTAAAGAATTCATTGACGCGCTAAAGATGCCACTCAGCTCAGGAGTTGACGACTGAGAAGAAATAGCATCTCAAGAAAGAAAATCTATCTCGCTGGCGTATACTGGAAACAGTTAATAAGAATGGAAAAACAGATGCGTTCACTCAATCGGCTAAAATGGTTACACGCTTTTGAAGCCACCGCCCGCCATGGCAGCTTCACCGGCGCGGCGCAGGAACTGGGCGTAACGCCTGCAGCCGTTGGTCAACTGGTGCGTGCGCTGGAAGATTGGGTAGGCCATCCACTGTTACATCGCACCCGCACGGGCAAAGAACGTCTCACGCTGGTCAGCGAAGCACAGGACGCATTGCGCGACATCACTCTGGGACTGGATAACCTGGAATCCGGACTCAACAAACTGCGCGGCCGTCGGGCGCGCTCGGTGGTGATCATTACCGCGTCGCAGGTCCTGGTCATGAACTGGTTGATGAGTCGTCTCAATCGTTTCTCACAAACGCATGAAAACATCGAATTACGTTTGAATGTGACGGAAAAGCTGATGGATGTCGCCCACGGCGAAGCCGATCTGGGCGTACGCTGCGGCAAAGGTGACTGGCCCGGCGTCAACAAAACCTGGTTAATGGATGAAGAAGCCGTTCTGGTCTGCAGCCCACGAATGGTACCGGTAGATAAAATCGCCTGCGGGGAATGGCTGGCCGCGCAAAAGCTGATCCACGACGACACTCCCCACCCCGGCGCTCATTTTCCTGCGTGGGATGATGTCTTGCACGCTACCCATGCCCCGGCCGTCCGCGACAGTGGACTGCACATTAACTCCACCTCTGCGGTGATCCTGGCGGCAATCAGCGGTCAGGGGGTGGCTATCGTTCGTCGGGCGCTGGTTCAGCAGTTACTTACCGACGGACAGCTGGTGCAACTTCACCCCGACACCCGTTGGCCGCTGACGTGGTCATACTACATCGTCACGCCGCAGCATGCGGTAATGCGTCCGGAAGTGAAAATCTTTAATGACTGGCTGATTGCGGATGTGCTGGCAGAAATCGCAGCTATCTCTGCTATGATGCCTGCACACAAATAAAACAAAACGACATGCCGAGGGAAAGATGGGTTCCACCAGAAGAGGGATGATGAACGTCCTGATTGCCGCCGTATTATGGGGAAGTTCGGGCGTTTGTGCACAGTACATCATGGAGCAAAGTCAGATGTCATCTCAGTTCCTGACCATGACGCGTCTGATTTTCGCCGGACTTATTCTGCTGATGCTCTCCTTCGTTCACGGCGACAAAGTATTCTCCATTATCAAAAACCGCAAAGACGCGGTTAGCCTGCTGATTTTCTCGGTGGTAGGCGCGCTTACCGTACAGTTGACCTTTCTGTTAACTATTGAAAAATCTAACGCCGCCACCGCGACGGTACTGCAATTTTTGTCACCAACCATCATCGTGGCGTGGTTTTCCGTAGTACGTAAAGCACGACCAGGCATTTTGGTGCTAACCGCGATCCTGACCTCGCTCATTGGCACGTTCCTGTTGGTCACCCACGGTAACCCGACATCGCTGTCTATCTCACCTGCCGCGCTGTTCTGGGGAATTGCCTCCGCATTTGCCGCCGCGTTTTATACCACCTACCCTTCAACGCTTATCGCGCGCTACGGTACGCTGCCGGTTGTTGGCTGGAGTATGTTAATTGGCGGGATGATCCTGCTGCCGTTTTATGCCGGGCAGGGAACAAACTTTGTCGTTAATGGCAGTTTGATTCTGGCATTTTTCTATCTGGTGGTTATCGGTACGTCACTGACGTTTAGCCTGTACCTGAAAGGTGCGCAGATGATTGGCGGCCCTAAAGCGAGCATTTTGAGCTGCGCGGAACCGCTAAGCAGCGCGTTGTTGTCTCTGCTGCTGTTAGGCATTACGTTCACCCTGCCTGACTGGCTGGGCACGATGCTGATCCTCTCGTCGGTAGTGCTGATCTCAATGGACTCACGTCGCCGCGCCAGAGCGGTTTAACCCCAACCGGTGCGGCAACGGGTTAATTACCAGCCCGAAACCGCGCCGCCGTTGAAGATGGATTCCGCCGCTTTTGCCACTTCCGGTGATTGATAAGATTGCAGAAATTCTTTCACGTTTTCGGCATCTTTGTTGTCTTCTCGCGCCACCAGGATATTCACATACGGCGAGTTCTTATCTTCGATAAATACGCTGTCATGCACCGGGGAAAGTCCGGTTTGTTGGATATAAGTGGTACTGATAATCGCCACATCCACTTTCCGATCGTCCAGTACGCGTGGTAGCTGCGCGCCTTCCAGCTCCATGATATTCAGATGCCGTGGATTATCAGTAATATCCAGTGCCGTAGGCAGCAGGCCTGTCCCCGCTTTCAGGGTGATTAACTTTTCTTTTTGCAGCAACAACAGCGCCCGCCCAAGGTTGGTCGGATCGTTAGGTATTGCAATCGTTGCGCCGTCTTTCAGTTCCGCTACCGTTTTGATTTTCTTCGAATAACCGGCCATTGGAAAAACAAAGGTATTTCCCACCGCCACCAGCTTATAGTTATGCGCTTTATTATCCTGTTCAAGGAACGGACGATGCTGGAAGACGTTGGCATCCAGTTCACCATGATTAGTGGCATCGTTGGGTAATAATGAACCGCTGAAGCCCACCAGCTCGACGTCCAGGCCGTATTTCTCTTTGGCTACTTTCTTCGCGACCTCCGCCACGTCCTGCTCTGCGCCGTTAATCACGCCCACTTTAATATGTTTCGCGTCGTTGCTCTGCTGATCGCACCCTGCCAGCAATAATCCCGCCAGTAATACCATCGTCCCGGCTGCAAAATGAGGTATCTTCAGTTTCACGTTTTTATCCTTTTGAAATAACCGCCTGATGAGTAATGAAATGACTATAGCGGGAAGGCCACTGCGGTTTAAAAAACGAAAAAGCATCAGCAAGAAGAAAAAAGCATAATGGAAAAAAGGATATTTAGTCAGAATGTGCCGTGAGCTCATCAATGGAAAGCCCGGTAATCATCAGCACCAGTTCACGATCGATGCCCTTCTCAAGCATGGCATGGGCGATCCGCAACGCTTCATCCTTTTTGCCTTCGAGTTTGCCTTCCAGCAATCCTGTTCTTCGCCCCGACTCACGTAAGCATTCTGCAATCGTCATTAATCTCTCCTTATGCCTGGGAACACGCCTGGCAACCTCGCGAATAAACGCTTCAAAACGCGGTGCGCTGCCGGACTGTACCAGGTAATTAAATAGCGTTTCTACCTGACTGTCATTAGCGTGTCCCTTAATCAGCAGGGCAACCAGTTTATCGACCAGCACCATCAAATCGCGCTCACGTATATGCTTTTGGACAAGTTCCAGTAGCGCCATGCGCCGATGCTGCATAATCTCGTCATCAGACACCACTGTGATGTCTACCAGCGGGAAAGCCGCGCCATAAAGCTGCCGCGCAGTTTCTGAATCGTCAAACTCATCCAGCCAGCACAGTGAAAAAGGGTACGGGCTAGCAA
The DNA here is from genome assembly GCF_018919505.1 of Citrobacter sp. S55_ASV_140. Lineage (NCBI taxonomy): Bacteria > Pseudomonadati > Pseudomonadota > Gammaproteobacteria > Enterobacterales > Enterobacteriaceae > Citrobacter > Citrobacter sp. S55_ASV_140. The sequence continues at coordinate 27,508 of NZ_JAHLQZ010000020.1, read as the reverse complement.
CGCCATGATAAAAAAGTATCGGCACCACTAGCGGCAGCGTTTTGTTTCCGGCATCGAGATGGCTCTGCATCGCGGCAATGGCATAACGCATCATCCGGAACGCCATATGCGCATCCGGCGAACTCTGGTGTTCAATCAACGCATAGATATAGCCTTTTCCAGTCCTTGTTTTTAGTGACCACAGTACATCGGAATAGCTGACACGCAGGTCTTCCTCAATAAAACTCCCGGATTCCAGCTTCAGTGTGTTCAGATCGCAAAGTTCACGCAATGACGCTGGGAGATAGGTATCAAGAAAATCCCTCGCCGTTTCTGGATGGTTTAAGAACTTTTTAAAAACTGCATCATGCGGGGTAGAAGTTGTAGGATTTTTCATGGCGATCCGTCACCAAAAGCACAAGATGACGGAACCTTACTCGCCAGCAGCGCAACCAACATCAGGGAAACTATTCATCTGCGAGGCGCTTTGGCGAATAAATACATACTTTTGCAATGTATTCATTTTCCGGGAATGGTGTTCGCAAAAATGCCCGGTGAAACCTAACGCTTACCAGGCATCTTTTATGCGCCATCCGGCGATAGCAACATCACACCATCTCTTTCACTATCTCCATTAACCTGGCGACATCTTCAGGCCGGGTATTACCCGTTTGTGGATCGATAATCGAGCTGTAAACATGCGGCATCACGCGGGGCACTCCCGCCTCCAGACAGGTTTTCAGGATAATGCCGAAGTTATCGAGATCGATCCCGCCCGTCGGTTCAATCAGCGTCATGCCGTTGCGCGCAGCGGTCGTCGCCAGCGCATACAACTCAGGCAGCGACCGCTCTCCCCCCATGGGGAAAAACTTCGCCGCGTGCGCCCCTGAATCCAACATCATCCGTACCGCTGCATCGCAGGAAACGCGGGCTGGCGTGCCCTGGCTACTGCAAACGCCCGTCGAGATCAGCACTTCCCCCGGTGTGCCCGTCGGGCTGACCAGCGCATTGATATGGGTTTGTTCGCCGCCCGTGGCCGCCAGCGCCCCTGCCGCAAACCCGCAGCCGGTAAAGGTCTGGTTGACGTGCGCCGGGTGAACCGCTGAGGCTATCATCGCCGCTTTGTAATACTGTGCCGGGTCGCCAGCCCCCAATCCGACGGAGATCGACGGCACCTCCGTCATCCAGCGTTTAACTTCCCGAACGCCCTCATCAACTGACGTAAACTGCGCGGACAGCACGCCGATCACCGCATGGCCTTCAGCGGCATCATAGATTTCCCGGGCATTGGCGATATCCTTCGCCAGCACGTTAATGGCCACTTTATTCCGATAAAAATTAATGTGCTGCATGGTCTGCAATCTCCTTTAATCGCGCTACGATCAACGCCATTTCCCCTTCTGCGACCGTACGCGGGTCAAGACTAAAAACGCCCTGATGAAGGTTGTAACGACGAGCGTAAATCGCGATATCGCCCCCGCGAAGTAGCGCTTCGACAGCATAAGCATCCTGCCCCAGCGTCTGCGCGTTCACCCGGATCCGAATCCGCCAGATGGCGCGTCCGGCTTCGTCCTGTTCGATATCGGCGTCCAGTCCGGGAATCGCTGATATCGCCTGTGCTACGGGCTGGAGTTCCTCAGCAGTCACCACGACCTGCCCCTGATGATAGTTTTCCAGGGCATACACCAGCCCGACCATATTCTCTTTGCCGATTTTCATCGCCCGGGCAATCCCGTGGTGCTGCGCTTTACACGCGGCAATCCACTGTTTCTTACCGGTGATAAACCCGGAGGTCGGCGCGTTAAAGGCTTTTGCCCCGCTGTAGACCACCATATCCGCCCCGCTCGCCACCCAGGCGTGTAAATCCTCCTCGGCGGCGGCATCAACAATCAGCGGCAGATTGTGAACCTGCGCGACCTGCACAAAATCCGCAATGCTCAACATGCCCTTCTGCACGCAATGGTGCGATTTCACGTACAACAGCGCGGCGGTGTTATCGGTAATCGCGCTCTCCAACTGCCAGCGGGCCGCCAGATTACTTGAGCCGACTTCCACCACGCGACCACCGCCCAGGCGAATAGCGCTGATGATTGGCGCCCCGTAGTCAACGTTATGCCCGCGAAGCATGACCACTTCATTCGCCATACCTGTGCTATCAGGCATTAGCGAGACTCGCGCCGGGTCGCCGCGGGTAATGGCTGCGGCGACAGAGATAGCAATACCCGCCGACGCACAAGAGGTGATATAGCTGTCCTCCGCGCCGGTATAGCGGGAAACCAGCTCGCCGGTGCGGTCCACCAGCCGATCGATTTCAACAAAGGCTGAGGCCGCCCGCGCGGTGGCCTGCATCACCTCCGGCGCTACGCTGGAAACGCCCAGAATCGTCATCTTGCCGCAGGCGTTAATGACCTGTTTTAGCCCCAGTTGTTGATAAATATTCTGTGTCATGGCTTACAGCACTCCCAACAGCGAACAAACCACGCTGAGCGCGACAATTGACAGCAGGATCGTGGTGTAACGTGGCCCTTTCTTCACCAGATAAAAGTAGATGGCGAACACCGCCGCCAGCGGCAACAGGCCGGGGGCAATAGAGTCGAGAATTTGCTGAACCACCACTTCAGAGCCTTTCAGGGCGCTGAGTTTTAGCGGGGTGGTGATCTTGACGTAACTCGCAGAAAGCGCGCCCATCATGATCAGACCCAGCACGTTAGCACCGTAGATAAGCTCCTTAATTCGCCCTCCCTGCAGCAGACCGATAATCGAGTCACGCCCCAGCGTATAACCTTTGTGGACCATGCCGTAGCTGATTGCCAGCGTAATAGCAGGATAGAGAATTAACGGTACAATTCCGCCCATCGCGCTGCCATTGGCGGCGAACGGGATGAAAATAGCAATTAACAGCGGCATAACGGCTGCCCAGATAATGGAGTCGCCCATCCCGGCCAGTGGTCCCATTAAGCCAGTTTTAATCCCGGTGATCGAAGCGTCGCTAATCGGCTCGCCGCGCGTTTTCTGCTCCTCCATCGCAATGGAAATCCCCTGAATCACCGCCCCGAACGTTTGCTCCGAGTTGAAGAAGTTCAGATGGCGTTTCAGCGCTTCCACCTGCTCCTCTTTTTGCGGGTATAGTTTTTTGATGATCGGTGTCATCGAGGCGCAGAAAATCAGGCTTTGCAAACGCTCATAGGAGCTGGAAACTTCCGCACCCAGCCAGTAGATAAACCAGGCTTTGGTGATATCTGCTTTGGTCAGCGTGCCGCTTTCACGTGCACGCTCCACCAGTTCATGCTGCATTACGTCGCTTCTCATCATGCTGCTCCTTCATTTTTCGCCAGACCTTTAATCAGGAAGGCCACGCAGGTACCAAAGATTGCCATCGCCATGATGTCCACCTTCAGGTACAGCACTGCAAAGAATCCGCCGATAAACCACGGCAGCAGGCTCTTTTTACCGATCACCATAATGGTGATGGCAAAGCCCAGCGCCGGCAGAATGCCGCCCATAATTTCAAAGGAGTGTGTGAGCCAGTGCGGCATCAGCTTCAGGAAGCTTTCCACCACGTCCTGACCAAAATAGTTAGCGGCAAAGACCACCGGGAAACGCAGCACCAGCCCGAGTAACGCCGGGTAGAGGAACGCACAGCGCATAATCCCCGCCATGTTGGCCGTTTCCGCGTGCTTGTCGGCCATATGTACCCACGCGGCGTTTAACGTACGACGCAACTGGTCGAGGAACACACCGATAACGCCAAACGGGATCGCCAGTGCGATGGCCAGGTTCGGGTCCATTCCGGCCTTCACGGCGATAGGAATTGAAATACAGGCAGCCAGCGCCGGATCCGACGGGACGTTGCCGCCCGGCGTAGAGGTCACGCCGAGGTAAACCAGTTGCATACCTGCGCCGATGATCATCGCCGTTTCCATGTTGCCTAACAGCAGGCCAACGAATACGGCAATCACCACCGGCTGTAGCAGCATGGCGGAAAAGGTGTAGCCAAGGCGTAATCGGGCAAACCAGTAATACAACCCCATCAGGCTTGCAAAGACTAAAGTATCCATAGTTAAGTACCCTGTTATCAACGAATTAGAATTTTTTCAGGATATCGTCCAGCGACTGCGGCTTATCTTCCGGGATAGTCTGGAAGAACACCTGAATCCCACGATCTTTCAGGTCGCTCAGAATGCCGACGTCTTTTTCATCCAGCGTGATGTTCTGGAATACCGCTTTGCGGTTTGGCCCACCGCCCAGCCCACCGACCTGAATGGTGGAGACATCAAAACCCAACTGGACCGCCTCCTGGACCGCTGCCAGAGAGGGGAACAGCACCAGGACCTTGCCGTCACCAAGCTGATTTTCTTTCCATGCGGCGGCAAAACTCTGGTTACCAAAGCAATCCACTTTGATATTTGGCGGCGCTGCCATCAGGTAGATATTTTTCATAAATGGGTCGGCGTCCAGCTCATCGCTAACCACCGCAATCCGGTTTGCCTGAGATTGTCCAACCCACTTAGTCACAACCTGGCCATGAATCAGACGGCTATCGATACGACATAAAACGATGTTTGCCATGATGTTTAATCCTTATTGTGATTGTTGTAATTGACGTACGTGAGCAACAACGTCCAGGCAGCTGCTCCGCCCGGCCTCGACCAGTTCGGCCACACAGGCGGTCAGTTGACCGTGCTCGCGTTTGTCCAGCGCCTCCAGTAACAAAGAGGCATTCAGCCCGGAAATGACTGCCACCGGGTAGTCGGCGCTCAGCCGTGCCGCAACATTAGAAGTGGTGCCGCCAATAAAATCGGTCAGGATCAGTGAGCCTTCCGGCATGGCTTTCACCACGACTTCGACGCGCTGATAAAACTCCCCGAGCGTATCAACGGGCATCAACGCAATTTCGGTCACGCCTTTGATTTCGCCCATCACCATGCGCAGGCTGTTGCAAAGCTGTTGCCCCCAGCCGCCATGGGTCAGCAGCAAGATCTGGGGCAAGGATTCAGTGGTAGTCAAAATGGCCTCCTGGCTCGATTACATAGACATAGGTAAACAGAGCAAAGGCTGTGCCAGAATTTGTGTCACACGGGGGAGTTGTGGATGCTGGCGGGGCACAAAGCCCCACCAGACAAGAGATTAGCTATACAGCAGTTCGTAGATATAAAAATTTTCCGCGTCCGATAAGCGAATGGCATAGGCCTCTTCGATCGGCAGGAAAGCCGATTTAATGACACTAAACGCGCGGATATCAAGATCCGGCTTGTTCTCTAACGCCATCTGTAACGGTTTGCGGTTAATCACGATACGCTCAACCATACAGCAGCAGTGGATCAGGAAGCGCAGTGTCACCTGGCGGCTCGGTTTTAGCGAAAGCACGGTGGTCAGATGATTCAGCACACCTTCCATCTCTTTCAGAATGCGCTGCGGGTTAAGCACCGAAATGTGGTTAATGATGCTTTCCATGGTCAACGCGCTGATGAAACGCATTGCGCTGCGCTCCATCTCCAGACGACGTTCACTGCTGGAGAGATCCGGCGTCAACAGGCTGAGCACCAGTTCGGGTCCCTGCTCAGAGAACAACTCCTCGAGCGAGATAAACGGTATATCCGGCAGTCCCGGCTGGAAAGTGCCAACGATCCCCGCCAGACGCTCGCTGGCGTTAATCGCCTGCTGAACGCGCTCCAGGCTGCGGACTTCGTTATAGTCGAGGATCACCATCCGCGTGTCCTGCGACATCAGCTCGCCGAAGCTCTCTTCCAGCACCTTTTTGATTTTTTCCGCCGTACCCATACCGGTAATACAGGAGATGACCAGCACTTTACCGCAGTTTTCCTGCTGCGGCGTACAGAGCTGACAGGGAATATTTTTGCTCTGCATTAATGCCGCCAGCTGTGGTAACTCACTGGTTTCGTAGCTTAAATCCAGTCCTACCTCCAACAAACTGGTGAGCGTAATATTTGGCATCAACAGAACGTCTATCTGGAATAGTTTGCTGATGGTGCTGCCAAAATGGACCAATGAGCCAATATCCACCATCAGGATCAGTCGGCGATATTGCCGGGCCTGGATCATCTGCGTCAGGGCTTCCAGCGTATCATGCACCGACTGCTCGAAAGGCATATCAATAGCGCTGAACAGCTCGCGCTCCAGCACGCGATTCACATACTGCGCCTGGCTGGTGGCGGTCGTCGCGCCGTGAGCAATCAAAATCACCCCGCAGTCCGGGCTGGCGTCAATTCGTTGGCGGTAATGCCGACACTCTTTGAGGAACAGACACAGCCAGACCACCTCCGTCGCCGGACACTGAATATGCAGCAGTTCGTTGATTTTTCGGCATAACAGCGTGGCGTTTTCGTATTCATCTTTACAGCGGTCGAGGATCAGGCTGGAAGAATAAAGCTGGGGAATAAGCCCGCGCTGCACGTAGCCAATCAGCGCCAGAAAGTGTTTGCGCAGCGGGTTAACCAGATTCTCCGGCAGCGTGAAACCAAGCACTTGCTCAACGCAGCCGATCAGCAGCGTCACGCGTTCTTCTATCTGATCGCCATAGCGCGGGGGATGCGCCACGCTGTCGCGGCTGTAGAGACCGTATTCAAAAATCGAGCTGAGTTTGTTTTTAAGTATCGCCAGGGTTTCAGCTGGCGGAACATTGCTGTTACGCAGGTTGATATATTCCCGGGTCAGGAAGCTGTAAAAGAGATCACTCTCTTCAATTTCGGCTCCGGTCGCCAGCGAGTTTTTCAGTGCGGGCAATGTACGGGCATCGATGCTCAGATGTTCTTTACCTTCGAACAGCGCCCCAACCAGCAGACGTTGTTCCGGCGTGGCGTTAAACGGCATTTCTGCCAGACGTTTATCCAGCTGTAGCGTATCGCTGTGTTCCGTCATCCCCGAGGCCCAGGCCTGGGCGCAGAGAAACTGAATGTCGCTCTTGAGCTGACCAATATTGCCTTCCAGCGGCTTGTTCAGCAGCCAGAGCAGCAGGGTACGGTCGATGCTTATCGTGCGTTCGATTTTACGGCTTTCACGCTGTAAGAACCCAACAATCAATTCAACCTGCTCTTCCACCGAGCGCTGGCGAATGCCGGGTAAGTCGATGCACACCTGAATACGTCGCTGGAAGGTGCGCAGCAGCGCCGAGCTGACCGGTTCGGTGGTCGCACAAATCAGACGGACCGAAATTGAGCGCGCCACGGCGCTGGAACCCAGCGGTCGGTATTCGCCTTTGTCGAGAATTGAGAACAGTTTTTCCTGACCTTCATACGGCAGACGATGCACTTCATCGAGCAGCAGATAGCCGCCGTCAGCCTGCTCGACCAGCCCCGGTTTATTCTCGTTTGCGCCGGTAAAGGCCCCCTGTCGATGGCCAAATAAATGTGAAGAGAGCAGCTCCGGGTTATGGGCGTATTCCGCGCAGTTAAAATAGACCAGCGGTGGCGGTGTTCCCGTCGCGCGCTCGCAGGCAAAACGGTGCATCAGTTCGGCGAAAAAGGTTTTGCCCACGCCGGAAGGACCGGTCAGCAGAACGTGCAGCCCGTGGGGATAAAGCACCGCCGCGCGGCCTTTTTCCACCGCATCGCGCAGGCTGCGATCGTAACCAATCAGGCCGAAAAAGGGATCGTCTGTCGACTGGGCTTCCTGAACAGGCAACAGATCGGCAACGGTTTGCACTTCGCGCTCGGACTCATCCAGTTTGCGTCCCAGCAGCGTTTCAATCGCCTGACGATGCAGAAAGAATACCGGACGTCCGCGACTTTTAATCGCCAGACCGTCATTCCAGAGTTGATTGAGATCTTTACTGACCGAGTTACGCGCCAGACCAAGATTAAAGCCGATGGCCTCCGCGGTGAACGCCGTTTCCTGCGCCAGTTGGGCAAGATTCAGTCCTCGCGTCAGCCGTTCCAGCTCTCCCAGTATTATCTCAATCCGTCTCATCTCTTTACCGCTTAAGAAATAAATGATTGTTCAGAACATACACTATTCTGCTGCGCAAGAAAGTGAGGCGGCATCCAGACCTTCCGGTCATCAAAACGTTTTCGACAAATAATGGCGCGCGGCACCGGTTTCCGGGAAGTTATCGAGGGTCATTTGCAGCTGATAGCCGTTTTTCTGATAAAACGGCAGCGCCTGGAAACTCATCGTATCCACCAGCGCATGCAGACACCCTCTCTCACGCGCGGTTTGTTCCGCCGCCTGCATCAATTTTGTGCCGTAACCGCCTTTACGCAGCGAATCATGCATCCATAAAAACTCAATGCATAGCCATTCGCCTTTAATTTTGCCGATCAACCCGCCCAGAATTTCATTGTGCTCATCGCGCCAGTACACCGCCAGGTCGCCAAAATTGGTGGTTCTGAGAAACTGGCGATTGTACGCACGCAATCCGGCCAGCAGCGCGTTTTGATCGTCTTCGGTAACCGTATCGGTAATCTGTATTTGCATCCTATCCTCCTGAAAAACTACAACGTCTGGCTGATTTAGTTTTAGGCATTAACACAGGCTGATGAGTGAGTCGTATGCCGTCTACACTTACTCTTGAGATGATGCGCATAGACAACAAGGATTATTATCATGAAACGAGTCATTTTTCCGATTATTGCCGTCCTTTTCACGCTACCCGCACTGGTACAAGCCGACTCGGCGTATGGCGGACTGCAGGCAGTACACGAAAAAAACACCGTTATGAAGGACTTACGTAAGATTTGCACCCCGCAAGGGTCGCCATCGGATGAGGTATGGGAAAAAACGATTATGGCTGATACGCGTAATCAGCAGCACATCCGCGAAGCCATTCTGGCAATACAAAGAAATAACCAGAACAACTACTGGGAAGCGCTTGGCAAAGTGGAATGCCCGGATTTATAGGCGTTTATGTTGTAAAATGAGTACTGTAACCGGTTTCTGTATCGTAAAAACACGTATTGTTGCCTGAATGAATCAATAGCAATGGAGCAACAATATGCGATACCGTTTTCCTGAAAACTTCTGGTGGGGCAGTGCCTGCTCGGCGCTACAAACCGAAGGCGATAGCCTGAACGGCGGTAAAAGCCCGACCACGTGGGATGTGTGGTTCGACCGCCAGCCAGGTCGTTTCCATCAGGGGGTTGGCCCGGCGAACACCTCGGGCTTTTATCAGCACTGGAAACAGGACATCGCACTGCTCAAACAGCTGAAACACAATAGCTTCCGTACATCTCTGAGCTGGTCACGCCTGATCCCGGACGGCACCGGTGAGGTTAATCCTGAGGCCGTCGATTTTTATAATAACGTCATCGACGAACTGCTGGCGCAAGGCATAACGCCATTTATCACCCTGTTCCACTTCGACATGCCGATGGTGATGCAGGAAAAAGGCGGCTGGGAAAACCGTGAAGTGGTTGAGGCGTTTGGCCGCTACGCACAGACGTGTTTCAAATTGTTCGGCAACCGCGTTAAGCACTGGTTCACCTTCAACGAGCCGATTGTTCCTGTAGAAGGCGGTTATTTGTATGACTTCCATTATCCTAACGTGGTGGATTTCAAGCGTGCCGCCACTGTGGCGTACCATACCGTGCTGGCGCATGCGACGGCGGTGCGGGCGTATCGTGATGCAAACCATGACGGTGAAATTGGCGTAGTGCTGAATTTAACGCCTTCGTATCCGCGCTCGCAGCATCCGGCAGATGTCAAAGCCGCGCACCATGCGGATCTGCTGTTTAATCGCAGCTTCCTCGACCCGGTGCTGAAAGGGGAATATCCGGCGGATCTGGTGGCATTGCTGAAAGAGTACGATCAGCTTCCGGCCTGCCAGCCAGGCGATGCGCAGTTGATCGCCGACGGCAAAATCGACCTGCTGGGGATTAACTATTACCAGCCGCGTCGTGTGAAATGTCGCGATACGGCAGTCAATCCGAATGCGCCGTTTATGCCGGAGTGGCTGTTTGATTACTATGAAATGCCGGGACGTAAAATGAACCCTTACCGCGGCTGGGAAATTTATGAGCCGGGTATTTACGATATTATTACCAATCTTCGCGATAATTACGGTAACCCACGCTGCTTTATTTCAGAAAACGGTATGGGTGTAGAAAACGAACAGCGCTTTATTCAGGAAGGACAAGTTAACGATAGCTACCGTATTGAATTTATTACTGAGCATCTGAAATGGCTACATAAAGGCATTAGCGAAGGCTGTCATTGTCTTGGCTACCATATGTGGACCTTTATTGATAACTGGTCATGGCTCAACGGCTATAAAAACCGCTACGGTTTTGTCCAATTGGATTTAGAAACACAAAAACGTACAGTGAAAAAGAGCGGCGAATGGTTTGCCCGTACCGCCGAAAATAATGGTTTTGATTGATTAAGTTGCCGGATGACCGTGTTGACTGAAAACGATGCGCCATCCGGCAACAGTTTTCACTGAATCCTGACCTTCATCGTTACCAGAAGCGCTGTCAGCAGCATCAGGCTGCCCGAGAGCATCAGGGGCGACAGCAGTCCGAGGTTATCGAGCGCATAGCCTCCCACCGCAGCCCCGCAGGTATTGGCAAGCTGGATCACGGCGACCTGGACCGATCCAGCTTTTTCTGCCTGATCGGCAAGCGAGCGGGTGATCCACGTCGACCAACCAACCGGTACCAGCGCAAACGCCAGCCCCCAGATTATCGCAATACCCGAGGCCACCACTTTATCGCTACCCCACAGAATCAGGACCAGCGCGCTGAGCGCCAGCACCAGCGGCGCACCGGCCAGGGCCAGTTTGACCGAGCGCTTCAGAATCACCGAAGAGAACGACGTCCCGACAAAGCTGGCGATACCAAAACTCAACAGCACCAGCGTCAGGCCATCAACATCAAAGCCCGCCAGATTCATATAGACAGGGCGAATATAGGTAAAGAAGGCGAACTGCCCGGCGAAGGACATGAAGATGGCAATCATCCCGGCCATTACTCCGGGGCGCTGCAGCAGGCTGAACATATTTTGCTTGTGATGCGCAGGTTCGCCCGGCAGCGAAGGCAGCGCTCTCACCACCCAGATGGTGCACAGCACGCCCATTACCGCCGCCGCGTTAAACACGTTGCGCCAGCCGATGATGCCGCCCAAAAAGCTCCCCAACGGCGCGGCAATCACCAGCGCGATGGACACCGCGCCAAATATCACCGACAGCGCTTTCGGTACCGTACGCGCGGGAACCAGACGCATGGTCAGCGACGCTGACATCGCCCAGAACCCGCCGAGCGCCAGCCCCAGACAGGCACGACCGATCAGCAGGAGCGTAAAAGAGTTAGCAAATGAAACCAGCAGGCAGGAAAGCGTCAGCAGAACCGAAAACAGGATCACCACATAGCGACGATCGGTTGCCTGGATAATTTGCGTCACAAACAGGCTGGCGAACATGGCGACAAACGCCGTCACGGTTACTGATTGTCCGGCAACGCCTTCCGAAATGCCCAGATCCTGTGCCATTGGCGTCAGCAGGCTAACGGGCAGAAACTCAACGGTTATCAGGCAGGCAACACAGAACGCCACGGCGAATACCGCCGACCAGTTTGGCCGGGTATTTACCTCAGCGCGGGATTTTTGTTCAACAGCGTCACTCATTTTGTTACCTGCGTGGGGTGATTGTAGAAAAGTTACGCATTGTAACATTAAAAGTGTGACGTATTTAACGTTTTGACAACTCTCACCGCCGGATGGCGGCGTCGCCTTATCCGGCCTACGGCTGAGCTCTTTTGTCGGCCTGATAAGCGTAGCGCCATCAGGCATCACTATCAGTGCAGCCAGTGCACGCCATCTTCAGGTTGGAAAAAGGCGTTATAGCGCATCTGGAACGCGTTAAGCTCCTGCATATCCGGCTCCATTTCACGTAGAAACCCGAGCGCCAGACGCACCTGCGCGTCGGTGATCGGGGCGGCCAGGCGAGATTTTTGTAGCAGGCGGTGCCACTGCAGCAGGTTCTGCTCGCTGCCGTCGACAATGACGATTTGCCAGATTAACAATACCTGGGCGGCATTTTGCAGATGCGATTCATCAGGGCGGTGCAGGTACTGTAAAAACGCCTCCCCCTGTACTTTTCCCATCTGGTCAATCATCGATTCTACTGGTACTACATCAATACTCAGTCGCTCACTCAGACGGCGAATGGCCCGTCGTGATCCGGACGTCAGCACCCGGAAGCCCACTACAAAAACAACCACCAACGTGGCCAGCATTATCCAAATCATTAATGACGATACCGCCCGCTTAAACTAATTTTTCCGAGAGTGACTGACAGGCTTCGCGCACCCACTGCGAATATTGTGGAATACAATTTTTTGGCATTTGTAGTTCAACGCCGCTGATACTTATTGCCGCAATCACGTCTTTATTACGGTTAAAAACCGGTGCGGCAATGCAATAGATGCCAGGGGAGTCTTCGGCGTTATCAAAGACCCAGCCTTGCTCGCGGATTCTGGCAAATTCCTTCATTAATGCTTTTTTGCTGGTAATGGTGGTTTCGGTATACCGTGGCAACACTTCATCAGGCAACAACTCATCAATTTTATCTTGCGGCAGCCAGGCACAAAGCGCTTTGCCCACACCGGAGCTGTGCATCGGTAATTTTTTACCGACCCAGGTCCGAATGCCAATCGGCTGGGTATTCTCCAGCTTCATAAGATAAATTGGCGCGACTTCATCCAATATACCTAAGTGACAGGTCAGGTCCGTTTGCTGACGCAGTTTTTCCAAAACAGGAAGTGCCGCATTACGAATATCAAATTGTTCCAACGAACGATTTCCCCATTCGTACAGCTTCAAGCCCAAAAAGAAACGTCCCTTTTCCAGGCGCAAAAGATGATGCGCAACCAGTGCATTTAGCAGGGAAGACGTGCTGCTTTTTGGTAATGCCAGATCCTGCTGAATCTGACTGAAGGTCGCTCCTGGGGAGTTAAAAAGATAATTACAGATTTTTACTGTCTTATCCAATGCGGGAACAGAGGTCGTAATGTCTTGGTTCATGCGCTATTAATCTTTTTTATTCATAGACTCTGCACAGTATACCGCAATCACTTTTCTCAGGAATGCGGCTTTTTTGCACATACGCAAACTGGGCTCTATTACCTAAATTTTATACCCACAAACCCGATCAATCTCACAGTTGTTCATTTGTTCTGCAAAAAACGTTGACGAACGATTTGGATATTTGCTGTACTAACTTCAATATACAGAACATGAGTTCCATATATAGAACTAAAGGAGTGGCAATGTTGAACATTTTTAAGGGCATCTTCCCGCCAGTACCGACTATCGTTGACGAAAGCGGGGAATTGGATCGCGCTGGAATGGCAGTAATGATTGACCATGTGATTAGCAATGGTGCCGACGGAATGCTCATTCTGGGCAGTGGCGGCGAATTTTCCCATTTCTCGTCCGAACAAAGAAAGCAAATTGCAGAGTTTAGCCTGCAGCATGTTGCCGGTAGAGTTCCTGTTCTTATTGGTATCGCCTGCGCCAGCACAGCGGAAACTATCCAACTTGGAAGGCATGCTGAAAACGCGGGCGCAAAAGGAGTACTGGTAGTCAATCCTTATTATGCAAAACTCAGCGATGAGGCCCGCTTTACGCATTACAAACGAATTGCTGAAGCGCTAAGCATTCCCGTCTTCTTATATAATTTTCCAGAACTAACTGGCCAGGATATTGGTATAAATGTCATCACTCGCCTTGCCCGCGAAGTACCAAATATCGTTGGCATTAAAGATACAATTGATAACATTAGCCACACCAGGGAAGTTATTAATCAGGTTCACTGTTTCCGCCCAGATTTTATCATTTTTAGCGGCTATGACGAATATTTACTTGATACATTATTACTCGGTGGACATGGCGGCATTCCGGCAACATTTAACTTTGCGCCTCATATTACACGCGGAATTTATCAGGCAATTCAGCAGAACGATCTCGCTACCGCCAAAGCACTTCAACAACAACTTGCCGGATTATCACCTTTATATGCCTTAGAACAACCTTTCTTTGCCGTTATCAAGACCGCCATTAAATTAAGTGGCGTGGATATATCAACTGCAGTTGTCCCGCCAGCATTACCGTTAAATGAAGAAAAAAGAGAACAGGTTAAAAATATTTTATCCCGTATTACGGTATAAACCAGCATGAGAGCAAAGATAATGAACATCAACCCCGTATTAAAATTGAATCCCAAAGATGATGTGGTTATCGCAAGGCAGGCTGTCCCCGCAGGCACCCGGCTTGAAGAAGAGCACATTACTGTACTCAGTGATATTCCCGCAGGGCATAAAATCGCCCTGCATGCACTGAAGGTTGGCGATGCGGTCAGACGTTATGGGCAAATTATTGGCTTCGCAACTCAGCCCATTAAGCCTGGCGAACACATCCACATGCATAATTTGGGAATGGGTGACTTTGAACGCGACTATGCCTGGGGTGAAGATTGCCATTCACCTTCTCCAGCCCCTCAACAGGATACCTTTATGGGTATCCGCCGCGCCGATGGCCGTGCAGCTACACGTAATTACATCGGTATTTTAAGCTCCGTAAACTGTAGTGCCACGGTCGTAAGAGCTATTGAGGATCACTTCCGTCTGCAGGGTCTTGCAGATTACCCGAATGTTGATGGCGTGGTGTCATTACCACAAAGTTTTGGCTGTGCTATTGGCTCTAAAAGTGAATCAATGGACGTCATGAGACGTACGATGGCCGGTTATGCCACCCATGCTAACTTTGCCGGCGTAATCATCGTTGGACTGGGATGCGAATCCAGTCAAATTCAAGACATGATGAATGCCCATGGACTAGCCGATGGCCCAATGATGCACAGTTATACCATTCAGGATGTGGGCGGTACACGTCACGCCATTGAGAAAGGAATTTCCCTGGTTAACCAAATGTTGCCCGTTGCTAACCAGGTAACACGTCAACCTATCCCTGCATCAGAAATCATACTCGCGCTCGAATGTGGCGGTTCCGACAGCTATTCCGGGATCTCAGCCAATCCAGCTCTGGGCTATGCGGTAGATAAACTGGTGCAACAAGGCGGAACAGCGATTTTATCTGAAACCTCCGAAATTTATGGTGCCGAACATCTTCTTACCCGCCGTGCCGTTTCTCGCGAGATAGGTGAAAAACTCATTGCCCGCATTCACTGGTGGGAAGAGTATTGTCGCCGCACTGGAAGCGAAATGAACAACAACCCTTCGGCGGGTAACAAAGTCGGCGGGCTGACGACAATTCTGGAAAAATCACTTGGTGGTATTGCTAAAGCGGGTACAACCAATCTGACAGAAGTGTATGAGTATGCTGAACCGGTAACCGCGAAGGGTTTTGTCTTTATGGATACCCCTGGATATGACCCTATTGCCGTCACGGGGCAAATCGCCGGAGGAGCAAATCTTCTGTGTTTCACCACAGGCCGAGGTTCTGCCTTTGGTTCCAAGCCAACCCCAAGCTTGAAGCTGGCTACCAATAATGCGCTTTGGCAACGCCAACAGGAGGATATGGATATTAATTGCGGAACCATTGTCGAGGGGGAAGAATCCATTGCAGAAGTCGGTGAACGTATCTACCAGATGATCCTTGAGATGGCATCAGGTAAAAAAACGAAGAGTGAGGAATTTGGCTATGGCAGTCAAGAATTCGTCCCCTGGACTGTTGGCTCCATAATGTAACACTCCACAAGATAATAATACCTCGTACCGCCATACTCATTATGAGTATGGCAAGGAGCCCTTATGTCTATTGTTAACGTAAATACTGAAGAAGAAAAATTAAAGGCAACAACAGTAAGGTGGCGCATATTTATTATTATGCTCTTATTAGGTGCTATTAACTATATTGACCGCACCTCTCTTTCTATTGCCATGCCTTATATTACAGATGAATTTGGTATTACCGATACTCGCGTTGTTGGTGTGATTCATAGTGCCTTTTTCTGGGCTTATGCATTAATGCAAATCCCCAGTGGGGTCATTGCTGATAAATTCAAAGCCAGACATATCATTGCGCTGGCCACTATCTTATGGGGAGCATTTCAAGCCGTTGCGGCTCTGTGTCACTCTATTTTCACCCTTTCACTTTCTCGTCTGGGGTTAGGCGTCACTGAATCTCCAATCATGCCCGCCGGCGCGAAGTTAATGGGCACATGGTTAACGCCAACCGAACGCGGACGTGGTTCGATGCTACTTGATGGCGGCGCTCCATTGGGTACGGCGCTGGGTGCGGTGATCATCGCCGGACTTATTGCCTTTTTCGACTCATGGCGTATGGCATTCGTGGTGGCTGGTGTGGGAACAATGATTGTCGGTTTATTGGCCTGGTGGTACAT
This sequence comes from Citrobacter sp. S55_ASV_140, assembly GCF_018919505.1. NCBI lineage: Bacteria > Pseudomonadati > Pseudomonadota > Gammaproteobacteria > Enterobacterales > Enterobacteriaceae > Citrobacter > Citrobacter sp. S55_ASV_140. The sequence continues at coordinate 11,217 of NZ_JAHLQZ010000020.1, read as the reverse complement.
CCGCACTTATCCATCAGAACACCCCAGCATCAATAAAGCTGAACTAGACCATATTGTTGCGGCAAACGGTGCTGAAACCAGTAGCAAGAAATACCGTCTGGCCGATATCAAACCTTACCTGAAACAACGTAATGTGATTGCACTTATCTGTGGCTGGGTCTGCTATAGCTTCGTGTTCTATGGCCTGATGACATGGCTACCGCTCTATTTCCAGGCCACCTACGGATTTGATATCAAATCGATGGGCGGAGCAATGGCGCTGATCTTCCTGCTGTGTTTTGTCGGCCAACTGACTGGCGGCTACATTATGGATAAATGGCGCAGCAAAGGAGCAAAAACAAGCCGCGTTATGCATACGATGTTGGCGATTTCGGCTACCACCGCTGGTGTTGGTATTTTCCTTTGCGCACAAAGCTCGACGCCAGCCGTCGCAATTACCTTGCTCACTATTGCCCTTTTTCCCCTGCGATGGGCCAGCGTTTACTGGTCAATACCCGGACTACTGGGCGCACAATCAGTTGCAGGCACCATTTGCGGAACCATGAACTTCACCAGTAATTTGTTTGCAGCCATCCTGCCTATTTTTATCGGTTTCCTGGTGCAATCCACGGGGAACTATTACGCAGCGATGATGTTCTTTGCGCTGGCTGCTGTGGGTTATCTCATCTGCTCGCTGCTGATCAACTTTGATAAAAAAATGGTCATTACTGACGAGTAATCCGCCTGAATCTGGCCCGTTTACGGGCCATCTTTCAACATCAGGAACGATGTATGTTCAATTCAGAGAATTTCATTGCCGTAGACTGGGGCTCAAGCAACCTGCGCATTTGGGTCTATCAACAGAATCAATGTGTCTGGCAACACGTCAGTCAGAATGGGGTACTCAAACATCAACCAGGTGTATTCAAAGACACCTGGTTAACACTGCTCAGTTTGTGTCCGCGGCCATTAAACACAGATACAACCGTCATAATGAGCGGAATGGTGGGCAGTAATATCGGGTGGGTAGATAGCCACTATTTACGCTGTCCAACCCCGTTAAGTGCATTATCACAGCATCTAACAAAGGTTGAAGATGCGGGCCCTTTTCCCACTTTCATCGTTCCTGGCCTGCAAATTGCCGGGCCGGAAAACTACAACGTTATGCGTGGAGAGGAAACTCAGCTATTTGGCGCCTTAGCTGATGGGAACTGGTACGTATTCCCGGGAACACACAGCAAATGGGTGCAGGTACAAGAGAGTAACGTCTGCGATTTTCAAACCGTCATGACCGGCGAGTTTTTCCACTTACTTTCACACTACTCCATCGTTGGGAAAAACGCCGAGGAACAAAACAAGAACGAACAGGCTTTTTTAGCAGGAGCCGAACGCGGCTGGCAGGAAACATGTTTATCCCGCAGCCTATTTGATCTGAGAGCCAGAATACTCACCCATGCGTTGTTACCCGATACGCTTTACGAATCTCTGTCAGGGTTATTGATTGGCCATGAAATAGCACAAATGCTACAGCACTATGCCATTAACACTGAAGAAGAAGTCATTCTGGTGGGCAATGACGATTTGCTCAGCCGCTATCAAAGCCTGTTTCATCATTTCGGTTATCGCTGTCGGCTGTGTAACGGTGAAAAAGCATTTATTAATGGCATCAGGAGACTTTTAAATGAATAGTCATAACCCTTTGGTCGCTATTTTACGCGGGGTGAAGCCCGATGAAGTGCTGGCCCATATTGATGCACTTATCACAGCCGGATTCCGCACAATAGAAATACCGCTGAATTCGCCAGACTGGCAACGTAGTATTGCTCTTGCCGTGGAACATTATGGTCATACAGTAAAAATCGGTGCCGGAACGGTCACTAATGTCAGTGATGTCAGCACACTCTCTTCGCTGGGATGTGCATTTATCCTTACGCCCAACACCGATCCGGAAGTAATTGATACTGCGCGAGCGGCCAAAATGACCACCTGCATCGGCTGCCAAACAGTCAGCGAAGCATTTGTTGCATTCCGGCATGGCGCGGACGGATTGAAAATTTTCCCTGCGGGGGAACTGGGACCGAATTACATCCGGGCATTAAAAGCCGTTTTGCCTCCTCAAGTCCCTTTGTATGCCGTTGGCGGAATTAGGCCAGACAATTTGTCCCATTACCTGAAGGCAGGTTGTTTCGGTGCCGGCTTAGGCAGCGATCTGTATCGTGCCGGACAATCTATCCACCAAACAGCCGCAAATGCGAAGGCATTTATCGAGGCTTATAATACTTTCTGTCAGTCTCAGGCATAAAAAAGCCCGCCATTAAGGCGGGCAAAAGTTACCAATGCACACTTAACTCAAGCAACTTTCAATTGTTGAATCTTTTTCTCACGGCGAATTTTACGTTCTTCAAACACGGCCACGATGGCCATCAGGCAGATACAGCCGATGGCGGCGGTATCCAGTGCAGCAAAGGTGCCCGCCCAGCCGGTGAGACCGAAAATCGGCGTGCCGTCGGCAATCATCCCGAGCCCCAGCTTGGCGAAGCTGTCGCCAATCAGGTAGGCGAAGGTGCCTTTAATCCCGTCGGCCGCGCCGATCGCTTTTTTCGGCACAAATCCGACGGCGGCCACGCCGATTAACAACTGCGGGCCAAACACCAGGAAGCCGAGCGCAAACAGCGAAGCCAGATAGACGTACTGGTTGCTGGCGTGCTGGTAAACACCCAGCGTCGCGATGATGAGTGCCAGCGCCACGCAGGCCACCAGCGCACGACGACCGTTAGCGAGATCGGAGAGCCAGCCCCACAGCAGCGTGCCGACCAGCGCGCCCACTTCGAACAGGGTAAAGCCCTGAATTGCCACCTCTTTGGAGAGTTTTAGCTCCTGGAAGGCGTAGACGGTGGACCACTGGTCAATACCGATACGCACCACGTACAGGAAGATGTTGGAGAAGCACAGCAGCCAGATCACTTTGTTTTTCAGCACGTACTCAACAAAGATCTGCCATTTGGTCATCTCGTTTTCTTCGGTCTCTTTGTCCTCTTCGCTGATCTCCTCGCCGAACAACTCTTCGGCTTTACCGAGGCCATAAGATTCCGGGGAGTCGCTGCCATAGCGTAGGCCGATAAAACCGACAATCAGGGCAATAATCGACGGGAAGATAAACATACCGATGACGTGGCCATCGAACAGGTAATTCGCGCCGAACAGCGCGACGCCCGCCGCACCCGCACCGCCGAGGTTGTGGGAGATATTCCACATGCCGAGGTAGGAACCGCGCTTACGGCGTGGCGTCCACTTGGTGATGGTGGAATAGCTGCACGAGCCGCCGGTGCTCTGGAAGAAACCGCTCAGCGCGTAGAAGGCAATCATCAGGAACAGGCTGGTTGACCCCGCGCCCATGCTGGCGCTGAAGCCAAGCATACAGATGGCGGAGAGGATCAGCATAAACGGCAGGAACTGCTTGGTATTTTTGCCGTCCGCGTAGTAGGAAACCACGGTTTTACCCACGCCATAGGTGATGGAGAAGCCGAGGCCAATCATCCCCAACTGCGTCATGCTCAGCCCGTAGGTGGAGATCATGTCGTTCTGCGCGATGTTGAAGTTCTTGCGGATCAAGTACATGGTCAGATAGCCGATAAAGACCACCAGATAGGACTGCATGAACGGTTTGAACCACATTTTGCGCCGCACATCGAGCGGCAGATCCAGGGTCGGCTTGCGCACCTGGTTGAGAAAGGCCAGCATTTGACACTCCCGAGCTGATTTTTTTACCTGCGAATGGCAGGCATTGTAAAAATCAGACGGGAGACACGCCTGAGACAGCGTCCAGGTGAAACCGGGAATATTTCTTAGTTTTGCCTAACTCGGGGCAAAAAGGTGAGGTGCATCACGCTTCGTTGAGATCGCGCGGTGCCTGGGCATTTAAGAACGGCAGCAACAGCAGTGCTGAGATGCCGGCCGCGATGGCGATCACCACAAAGAATCCGCTCCAATGCCAGACCTCCATCACTTTCGCCAACGGCCAGCCGGAGAGCGATGCCCCCAGATAAGCAAACAGGCCGACAAAGCCGGTCGCTGCGCCCGCCGCCTCCTTGTGCGAGCACTCCGCCGCCGCCATGCCAATCAGCATCTGCGGGCCAAAGACGAAGAAGCCGGTGGTGAAGAAGCACGCCGCCTGCATCACGTAGCTGGCGAATGGCATCAACCACAGCGAGCCGACCGAAAGCAGAATCCCGGCGGCGAAAATCAGGTTCATCGGCCCACGATTGCCGTTGAATAGCTTGTCCGAGCCCCAGCCCGCCACCAGCGCGCCGATAAACCCGCCCAGTTCAAACATGGTGACGGCAGTGTTGGCGGTGACCAAATCGACGCCGAGCGTCTCCGACATATACAGATTGCCCCAGTCGTTGATCGCCGCGCGTACCACGTACACCAGCACATAGCACAGCGACAACAGCCAAATATATGGATTGAGCAACACATATTTGGTGAGGATCTCTTTACGAGTTAACCCCGCGCCCTCCTGCTGCTGGGCAATTTCCAGCTCATCGTGCCGCCAGTCGCCAATCGGCGGCAGACCAATCGCCTGCGGCCTGTCGCGCAGCCGCCAGCAAAGAAAAATACCCACCACGATCGCCAGCGTACCGGCAATCATCATCCCGGCGCGCCAGCCGTAATGCAGCGCTGCCGCCGCCATGACGATCGGAATCAGCGCGCCGCCGACGTTGTGCGCGGTGTTCCAGATTGCCCACCAGCCGCCGCGCTCGTTGCGCGAATACCACGCGGTGAGCAGACGGGCGCACACCGGCGCGCCCCAGCCCTGGAAGAAGGCATTCAGCGCCCACAGTACGGCAAAGGCCCAGACCGAGGTTGAGAAGCCGAACAGGATGTTAACCACGCCGGTGGCGATAAGCCCAATGCCCATAAAATAGCGGGCGTTGGAGCGATCGCTAACAATACCGGAGACAAATTTCGACAGCCCGTAGGTGATGTAAAACAGCGTCGCCAGCAGGCCAATATCGCTGCGGGTCAGCACGCCGCTGGTGATAATTTCCGGCACCGCGGCGTTAAAGCTTTTGCGCGTGAAATAAAACAGCGCGTAGCCGAGCCAGATAGTCAGCAAAATATGCCGCCGCCAGTAACGGTAGCGGGCGTCCACTTCCTGCTTGTCGGTGATAAGCGGCGCGCTGGCCGGAGCTTTTAAAAACTGAAACATGGCCGTTCCTTAGGCGTAGCGCTGGGGCAGCGACACGCTGACGCGCGTACCGTGCATACAGGAAATCGTGAGTGAACCGCCGAGCGCCGTCACCCGCTCGCGCATCCCGGTGAGGCCGAAACCCTGCGGGTTCGACCCAGGCGGCAGGCCGCTGCCGTCGTCTTCCATCACCAGCATCAACCGCTCACCCTGCTGCCAGCCCTGGAGCGTCACCGCGCTGGCATTGGCGTGCTTCACAATGTTGTTCAGCCCTTCCTGACAGACGCGAAACAGCGTCACGCGCTGGCTTTCGCTCAGCAATGACTCATCAATTCGCCAGTCAAGGTGGCTGACAATACCGCGACTTTCCAGCTCCATTTCGCGCATCAATGAACGGATGGCCTGTTCCAGCGTGAGATCGTCCAACTGTCGCGGTCGCAGGCGACCCAGCAGGCGGCGCACCGAATCGTACACGCCCAGAGACAACTGCTCGATATGCGCCCCGCTTTGCTTAACGCCCGCGTTCTCGGGGGCCAGGCGCTGTACGATACCCGCCTGCGTACGAATGGCGGTGATGGTCTGGCCGATATCGTCGTGCAGCTCGCGCGCCACGTCGCGGCGCACGCTCTCTTCGGTCTCCAGCAGACGTTCCGCCAGCCGATGATTACGCGCCAGCTCGTTTTGCAGCGACTGGTTAAGCTCACGCAGCCGCTGAATACCCGCGCCGAGCAGCAGCCCGGTCAGGCTTTGCACCAGCAGCGAGAGCAGTAAATCGACCGGGTGATCGTGCCAGGTCTGGCTGGCAATCAGCGCGATGGCGTTCATCAACGTCGCAATCAGCGCGCCTTGCCAGCCGTAATGCCAGGCGAGCGCAATAATCGGTAAAGCGAGACAAAACGGCGTAAAGCGCGAAAGCTCAGCGGGCAAACCGAGCTGTAGCCACAGACTCACGATAAACAGCAGCAGATACCAGACCAGGTGTCGCCCGCGCCAGTTTACCGGCTGTGACACCAGCGCCGGGCCGAGCGGCAGCCAGGTGGTGCTGGTGAGGTAGTGCCAGAACACCAGGCAGATCGGCGCCAGCGTTAATCCGCCGGTCAGGGTCAGTAACAGCGCATTCCACGCTTCCTCCCCCTGCCCCAACCACGGCAGCGATTGCAGCAGCGCCGCCGCCGTCAGCGCTGCGCCCTGCAACAGCAACGTGCGCCAGTCGCGTTGATGGCGGTATCGCGAAATCAGCATCACCGGGAGTAGCGTGAGGGCGCTTCCGATCATCAAAAGTGGCAAATGGGCCAGCGCCACCTCCTGCGCCAGCCAGTACATCAACAGCCATTCCGCGCCCAGCAGCACCGGCCAGTAGCCGCGCGGGCATTGCAGCATTAATCCCAGACGCAGGCCAAACGGAAACAGCAGCACCGCCAGCTCCGGGCGTTCGACCAGATGCAGGCTGATGCTCCACAGGCAAAACCACGCGGCGGAAAAGATAAAGAAACAGGCGACAACGGTAATCAACCGGGAGAAAAGTGCGTTCATTGCCAGCCGTCAAACATCCGGCGCGCCAGTTCAACATCGTTGCTGACGTTCAGCTTTTCCATCAGGTTGGCGCGATGAACGTGCACCGTTTTCGGCGACAGCCCCAGCTCGGCGGCAATCTCTTTCACCGCCATCCCCTGCGCCAGCTTCTCCGCCACCTGACGCTCACGTTTGGTCAACGGATCCTGACGCCCGGCCGCCAGCTTGACGGCGATGTCTGGCGTCAAATAGCAACCGCCGGTCGCCACGGTATGCACGGCGGCAATCAGTTCATCCGGGCTACAGCGTTTTGAAAGAAAGCCACGCGCGCCTGCGTTGAGCGCCTGCTCGACCAGTGCCGGGCTGTCGTGGACGGAGAGCATGATGATCGCCATCCCTTTTGGCAGTTGGCTGAGTAGCTCCAGGCCCGAGATATCGGGCATCGAGATATCGCAAATACACACCTGCACGCCGCGCCCCGGTAAACCGGCCAGCGCCTCGCGCCCGGAGCCAAATTCCGCCACAACCTGCAAATCAGCTTCCAGCCCCAGCAGTTGGGCAAAGCCGGAGCGGACGATAGTGTGGTCGTCGATAAGGGCGATGGTGATCATGGGTTTGTCCTGGGGCCGGGAAACGCCTGATGGCGCTGCGCTTATCAGGCCTACGGGAAGGTAGGCCGGATAAGGCGTTTATGCCGCCATCCGGCAAAAACGCTTACCTTAACGATAAGCGCTTTGGTGTTCAAGCCTTGAGCGATCAGGCTATGCCTGTCGTGACGGTAAATGTCCGGGTGTGCTGCGGTTCTATTTCAATCAAGGTGCCATTGCGTTGTGCCGCCAGGAATCCTTCGGGTCGACAGGTTGCAGGCAAGGCGAATGCCGCAACCTGTTGATCGCCGTTATACAGGATCCATCGCGTCACATAATTCAGCTCCGCGCTGGAGAAGCGTGTAACGAACGTGGTGCCATCTGGTGCGATCATGCTAAATTCCGGCTTATCTGTGTACCTGTCCAGTTGGTCAGCAAAGAAGACAATTTCCGGATCGTAAAAATGGGGTTCATTGAGCCGCGCCAGAGAAGCCTCGCCCTGCACAATCCGCTGATTAAACGCCAGCCATTGCTCAGTCGGCTTAACATGCGCGGGTATCGACTCACGCAGCTTCATGGCTTCATCCGGAATATTCTGGCTGAAGGAGGCTTCCGGTACGTAGGCATAGTTCATATGGCACATGTACTGCAACGGCATTGCCACTGAGGCGAGGTTGGTAACCGCCATCTGAATATCAAACAGCGCGCTCGCTTTGTGCATTACCACCGCAGGATGCGCCTGATAATGATGACCGAACCCCATCACATACTCATAGCGTCCACCCACGCGCAAATTCTCACCCTCCAGCTCCAGCCAGGCTTCATCCATCGCGGCACAAGCCATTTCACCGTGCAAAGGATGTGAATCTTCTGGCGATGGGCAACCATTAGCCAACAGACCTGAGTGGAAGGCAAAACAGCCGTAGGTCGCCACCACTTCCGCCGCCGGTTTCGGCTGACTGAACATGTTACGCATGGTCAGGTCATGGCCATCAAACTGAGCATCCCAGATCATTTGCCCCATCCAGGGCAGAATAACCAGATGTCCACGACTGTTTTCTACCTTCAGCCCTTCCACTCCGCTGGCGTAACGAAATGCGGTAACCGTGAAGTCGCTATTCTTCAGTAAGATTCGCGGATGCTCTGCAAAGAGTTCTCGCCACAGCGTTATACGTGTTGTCATGATCGCTCTCCTCAGGAAACTGTCGCTTCAGCCAGGTTGTTACGCACTTTGCTTTCACGCCAGAAGTAGATACCGACGTACACGAAGCAGAGCATGGAAACCAGGAACGAAAGTTGCAATGAATGGAACATATCAGCCACATAGCCCTGAATCGCCGGAACCACCGCCGCGCCGACAATCGCCATAACAATGACGGCACCTGCCATTTCGGTATGTTCGTTATCCACGGTATCAAGCGTACCGGCATAGATTGTCGCCCAGCAGGGTCCAAACAGGACACTTACCAGCACTGCGACATACACAGCGCTGAAACTTGGCGCCAGTGCAACATAGATGAGGAACAGGGCACCAATGATGGAATAGAGAATCAGCACTTTTTCCGGATTGAAGCGTGTCATCAAAATGTTGGCGATAAACTTGCCGATAAAGAAGCAGGCGAAGCTATAGACCATGAAGGTTGAGGCGTCGCGCTCGTTGATATCACCTAATTCCAGTGCCAGACGGATGGTGAATGACCACACCGCGACCTGCATCCCCACATAAAGAAATTGCGCCACAATTCCACGACGGAAACGGGCATTGCTGGCCAGATAACGCAGTGTATCCATCGCTGACGGGCGTTTACGACTCGTGGTTTGCGCGACTTTACAGGTCGGGAAGCGGGTCAGCAGGAATAACACCATCACCACAACCAGCACCATAATCATGTACTTGTATGGCTCAAGAGTATTTTCCAGCATCATCACTTTAAAGTTATGGATCTGCTCGGCGTTCATCCCGGCCATCTGTTTTTCCAGGCTTTCACCTTCAGAGAAGACCAGATATTTACCCAGCAGAATACCAGCCGCTGCGCCAATAGGATAAAAGGTCTGGCTGATGTTCAGGCGTAAGGTCGCATAGGCTTTTGGGCCTATCATTGAGCTGTAGGTGTTGGCTGCCGTTTCCAGGAAACTCAGGCCAATCGCAATCGCGAAAATCGCCGCAAGGAACATGGTGTAGGTGGCCATGTGCGATGCCGGGAAAAAGAGCGTACACCCAACGATATAAAGGGTCAGCCCCATTAAGATGGCGATTTTATAACTGGTTTTTTTAATCACCAGAGATGCCGGGATCGCAATTAAAAAATAGCCGCCATAAAAGGCACTCTGAACTAATGCCGAGGCAAAGTTACTGAGTGAAAATACACTTTTGAATTGCGTAATCAGAATATCATTTAATGCGGCTGCGCATCCCCATAACGGGAATAAACAGGATAACAAAATAAACTGGAACAGAGGGGTCTTATTCAAATAGCCGTCAGGCATCTGAATGATGTTTTTATCGTTCATAGTGCTACCTTTTACAGTGCAGGAGTATTATTCGTTTAAGGTAAGAAACTCATTAAATTGTTCGATGCTTGGATAAGATGATTGAGTGCCTTTCCCGGTAACGCTGAAAGCAGCGAAGAGGGCGGCTTTTTTCATGGCGGTTTCCACATCACCGCTTTGAACGTAATAGTGAGCAAAACAACCGATGAAAGCGTCGCCTGCGCCACTGGTATCGACAGCGTTCACTCTAAACGCCGGAACATGGACTTCCTGGTCACGCGTCATCCACAGCGCACCTTTCTCACCCATGGTGACGATAATATTGTTTAGACCTTTATCAACCAGAGAACGTGCTGCTGCGCGAATATGGTCATAGGTATCTACTGACATACCGGTTAATATTTCCAGCTCGGTTTCATTCGGCACGAAAAAATCACATTTACAGGCATAAGACATATCTAATTCCCGTAATGCAGGGGCGGGATTTAGTAACACTTCAATACCGTGCTTTTTGCCGAATTCAATCGCGTGATAAACAGTTTCCAGCTGCACTTCCAGTTGCAGGATAATAAGCTGACATTTTTTTAGATCTTCCGCCGCACGATCGATATCTTCCGGGGAGAGAAATTTGTTCGCTCCTTTAATAATCAGAATGCTGTTGCTGGAGTTGGCATTAACAAAGATCGGTGCGACACCGCTGCTGGTGCAGGGTACCTTTTCGACATAGGTGGTATTAATTCCCCAGGATTCGAGATTACGAATAGTGTTATCCGCAAAAATATCATCACCGACTTTTGTCAGCATCAGCACTTTGGAATTGAGCTTAGCGGCCGCAACGGCCTGATTTGCGCCTTTGCCTCCACAGCCAATTTTGAACGCCGGCGCTTCCAGCGTTTCCCCTTCTTTGGGCATCTGGTTGATGTAGGTGATGAGATCCACCATGTTGGAGCCAATAACCGCGATATCCATTTTACTACCTCTCAGAAACAATCACACAACAATGATATTAAAATAACATTATCATGTTACTTTTGTATCATTTGTGACTAGGATCGCGATTGGAAGATCATTTTATTGTTTATTTATTACGCTAAATGTTGCTATCCGATCACACTAAAAATGATGAAGTTGCTTACAATTGACTGAAAGTTAACTGGATATAATCAATAAAACGTGAAAAAACACGCTTTTATTTCCGAATAGTCAGACGTATAGTAATGCGGCAATGTCATGTTCTCAGAAACACAAAAATGTTACTGAAGGAACATGGAAATATGATTCGTGGAGAAGCACATGGAAACCAAGCAGAAAGAACGTATTCGACGTCTGATGGAATTGTTGAAGAAGACCGACCGAATCCATCTGAAAGAGGCGGCACGAATGCTGGAAGTTTCCGTGATGACTATTCGTCGGGATCTCAGTCAGGATGACGAGCCGTTACCCCTCACGCTGCTCGGT
>NZ_JAHLQZ010000209.1:0-6459 GCF_018919505.1 Citrobacter sp. S55_ASV_140 | reverse complement strand
GATATTATCCTGCGCCAAATCAATTTGCCGATCGTAAAGCTCAAAATGCACCTGTAACTCAGGATAACTATGCATCAGTTCGGTAATGGCCGGCGCAATATAGCTGCGCCCAAAGCCAAAGCTACAGCCGATACGAATCATCCCCGCCGGGCGCGTTTTGATTTGCGTGACGTCATCAACCAGATGCTGGTAGCCCGCGAGGATCGCCTGCGCATGTTCATAGCAACGTTGACCACTTTCCGTTAACGCCACACCGCGCGCAGAGCGGTTAAGCAACGTCGTCCCCAGCGTGGATTCGAGAATTTGAATACGTTTTGTCACAAACGCAGGCGTCTGCCCCAGCGTGGCGGCAGCGGCGCTAAAGCTGCCGCTATGAACAATTTCAACCAGCACCTGCAGGTCTTTCGCCAGGGGATACGTGTTCAGCATGGTCGGTATATCCGTAATGTTGTTAACCGCAGTGTAATTCCCTCACGCGTATTAAACCCTGCCTTTGCGCAATTTTTATTGCCTTACCTGGACATCATTCACGAACTGTTAATTGGATATTCACAGTGTCAAATAATATAAAACCACACTTTTAGTGATAGTTTGTGGCGGAGAATTTATTTCCAGAAAATAAAAGAACTGGAGTTTACAAGATGAGCAATCAAAATAACCAAAATGCGATAAATACGCTGACAAACATTGTCGCGAACTTTACCGCCATGATTTCTACCCGTATGCCCGACGACGTGGTGGATAAATTAAAACAGCTGCGGGAAGGCGAAGACTCGCCGATGGGTAAAATCATCTACCACACCATGTTTGACAACATGCAGAAGGCGATTGATCTGAACCGTCCGGCCTGCCAGGACACCGGCGAGATTATGTTCTTTGTAAAGGTCGGTTCCCGTTTTCCGCTGTTGGGTGAGCTGCAAAGCATCCTGAAACAAGCCGTTGAAGACGCCACGGTCAAAGCGCCGCTGCGCCATAACGCGGTAGAGATTTTTGACGAAGTGAATACCGGCAAAAATACCGGCACCGGTGTACCGTGGATTACCTGGGACATCATTCCTGATAATGATGACGCGGAAATCGAAGTCTACATGGCAGGCGGCGGCTGTACCCTGCCAGGACGCTCGAAAGTGTTAATGCCTTCAGAAGGCTACGAAGGCGTAGTGAAATTTGTCTTCGAAAATATCTCCACGTTGGCCGTTAACGCCTGCCCGCCGGTGCTGGTGGGCGTAGGCATTGCCACCTCAGTAGAAACTGCCGCAGTGCTCTCCCGTAAAGCGGTGCTGCGTCCTATCGGCTCACGTCATCCCAATCCAAAAGCGGCCGAACTGGAACTGCGTCTGGAAGAAGGACTTAACCGCCTGGGTATTGGTCCGCAGGGGTTGACCGGCAATAGCTCCGTGATGGGCGTGCATATCGAATCCGCCGCGCGCCACCCGTCGACTATCGGCGTTGCTGTTTCCACCGGCTGCTGGGCGCACCGTCGCGGCACGCTGTTGGTTCATGCTGATCTCTCCTTCGAAAATCTGTCTCACACCCGGAGCGCGTTATGAAAAAGATCCTCACCACCCCGATTAAAGCCGAAGATCTGGAAGATATTCGCGTTGGCGATGTCATTTACCTGAGCGGTACGCTGGTGACCTGCCGCGACGTGTGCCACCGTCGCCTGATCGAACTGAAGCGCCCAATTCCTTATGATCTGAACGGCAAGGCTATTTTCCACGCAGGCCCAATCGTGCGTAAGAACGGTGATAAATGGGAGATGGTCTCCGTCGGTCCAACCACCAGTATGCGTATGGAAGCTTTTGAGAAAGAGTTTATCGAGCAGACCGGCGTCAAGCTGGTGGTCGGTAAAGGCGGTATGGGACCGTTGACAGAAGAAGGCTGCAAGCAGTTCAAAGCGCTGCATGTGATCTTCCCGGCTGGTTGCGCCGTACTGGCGGCCACTCAGGTTGAAGAGATTGAAGAAGTGCACTGGACGGAGCTGGGCATGCCGGAATCCTTGTGGGTATGTCGGGTCAAAGAGTTCGGCCCGCTGATTGTGTCCATCGACACCCACGGCAACAACCTGATCGCCGAAAACAAAAAGCTGTTCGCTGAACGCCGCGATCCCATCGTGGAAGAGATTTGCGAGCACGTGCACTACATCAAATAACCCTTCCGGAGAGGCACAGAGCCTCTCCCCTTTCGCAGGGATATCACAATGGCACCTTTAGCTGGTTGGTGGCGATACCTGGCTCCGCTGGTGGTCATCGCCATTATTGCTGTTTTACCCGTCCCCACCGGTCTTGAGAGCCACACCTGGCTCTATTTTGCCGTCTTTACCGGTGTGATTGTGGGGCTCATTCTGGAACCTGTACCCGGCGCGGTCGTAGCGATGATTGGTATTTCGATCATCGCCGTACTTTCACCGTGGATCCTGTTCAGCCCGGAACAACTCGCGCAGGACGGTTTTAAATTTACCGCCAAATCGCTGTCGTGGGCCGTTTCTGGCTTTTCTAACTCGGTGATCTGGCTGATTTTCGCGGCCTTTATGTTTGGTACCGGCTATGAGAAAACCGGTCTCGGTCGGCGTATCGCGCTGATGTTAGTGAAAAAGATGGGGCACCGGACGTTATTCCTCGGTTACGCGGTGATGTTCTCCGAGCTTATCCTCGCCCCCGTCACGCCTTCTAACTCCGCGCGCGGGGCCGGGATAATCTACCCGATTATCCGCAACCTGCCGCCGCTGTATAACTCACAGCCCAATGACCCCAGTTCACGTTCTATTGGCTCCTACATCATGTGGATGGGCATTGTCGCCGACTGCGTCACCAGCGCGATTTTCTTAACGGCGATGGCGCCGAACCTGCTGCTGATCGGCCTGATGAAAGGCGCATCTCATACGGCGCTCAGTTGGGGCGACTGGTTCTTGGGTATGCTGCCGCTGAGCATTTTACTGGTGCTGATCGTGCCCTGGCTGGCATATGTGTTGTACCCGCCGGTGCTGAAATCCGGTGATCAGGTGCCGCGCTGGGCGGATACAGAATTAAAAGCGATGGGACCGCTCTGCGCACGTGAAAAAAAGATGCTCGGGCTGATGGTCGGCGCGCTGGTGTTGTGGATCTTCGGTGGCGATTATATTGACGCCGCAATGGTCGGTTACAGCGTGGTGGCATTGATGCTGGTACTGCGCATCATCAGTTGGGATGACATCGTCAGCAATAAAGCCGCATGGAACGTCTTTTTCTGGCTGGCCTCGTTAATAACCCTGGCGACCGGGCTGAATAACACCGGTTTTATTACCTGGTTCGGCAAGCTGCTGGCAAACGGGCTGAGCGGCTATTCACCGATCATGGTGATGGTGGCGCTCATCGTGGTCTTTTATTTACTGCGCTACTTCTTTGCCAGCGCCACGGCGTATACCTCCGCCCTTGCGCCAATGATGATCGCCGCCGCGCTGGCGATGCCGGAAATCCCGTTGCCGGTCTTCTGCCTGATGGTCGGTGCCGCTATTGGCCTGGGCAGTATTCTGACCCCCTACGCCACCGGCCCAAGCCCTATCTACTACGGCAGCGGCTATTTGCCAACGGTTGACTACTGGCGGCTGGGCGCTATTTTTGGCCTGATTTTCCTCGTGCTGCTGGTGATCACCGGTCTGGTCTGGATGCCTCTCGTTTTACTGTAAAATCCCATTGGGGCGACGTCTTGTCGCCCCTTTATCCATAAGCTTCTCATATGATCGATTTCCCGATGCGCTGAGGCATACTTTTTTGTACGCAAACACCCTCATGCTGATAAGGGGAACGCTCTGGACACGCTGGCGCACGAGACACTCACACGAGGCTGGCAGGCCGAACTGGATCTGCACTTTACCCGCACCGGGCACAAAACGGTGCTCGCCTCGGCGCGTCACTATGGACCTTTGACGGTTCAACGTCCGTTTTATCCCGAAGAAGAGGTATGTCACCTCTATTTGCTTCATCCACCTGGCGGGATCGTCGGCGGGGATGAGCTACATATTTCCGTATCACTCGATGAAAACAGCCATGCGTTAATCACTCAGCCCGGCGCGGGAAAATTTTATCGCAGCCGTGGGCCGCAGGCGTTGCTACGCCAGCATTTCACGCTCGCCCCGCACGCCACGCTGGAGTGGCTGCCGCAGGATACGATCTTCTTTCCCGGCGCTAATGCCACCGTCCAGTCCGTATTTCATCTGACGTCCGCAAGCCATTTGCTGGCCTGGGATCTGCTGTGTCTCGGACGCCCTGTCATGCAGGAAACGTTCAGCCACGGCACGCTACAAAACCGTCTGGAAGTGTGGCGGGATGGGCAACCGCTACTGATAGAGCGTTTGCAGGTGCAGGCAGGGAATCTGAGCGGCGTCGCACATCATCCCTGGATTGGTACGTTGCTGTGTTACCCGGCCAACGAACACATGCTGGAGGGAACGCGCGAGCGGCTTACGCCATTGGGGGATTATGCCGGGGCAACGCTTAACGACTCGCTGCTGACAATCCGCTTTCTGGCGAACGACAACCTGATTGTTCAGCGCGTTATGCGTGACATCTGGCAATTTCTGCGCCCGCTGCTGACACACAAAGCGCCCATGCTACCGCGAATCTGGCAAACCTAAGAGGCCCATTATGGAACTGACCCCCAGAGAAAAAGACAAGCTGTTGCTGTTTACCGCCGCGCTGGTGGCAGAACGTCGCCTGGCCCGCGGACTGAAGCTGAATTACCCGGAATCAGTGGCACTGATTAGCGCTTTCATCATGGAAGGGGCGCGCGACGGGCAAACCGTGGCCGCGCTGATGGAAAACGGGCGTCACGTGCTGCGCCGCGATCAGGTGATGGAAGGCGTACCAGAGATGATCCCGGATATTCAGGTTGAAGCCACATTCCCGGACGGTTCGAAACTGGTCACCGTCCACAACCCGATCGTCTAAGGAGCGGCAATGATCCCAGGTGAGTATCAGATCTCAGCAGGCAACATTGCGATCAATCAGGGGCGCGAAACCTGCACGATCGTAGTGGAGAATCACGGTGACAGACCCATCCAGGTGGGATCGCACTATCACTTTCACGAGGTGAACCCGGCGCTGCGCTTTGACAGGGCAGCTACGCGGGGCTTTCGTCTTAACATTGCCGCAGGTACAGCGGTACGTTTTGAACCGGGGCAAAAGCGCGAAGTCGAACTGGTGCGCGTCGCTGGCGCACAAAGGATGGTGGGTTTTCGCAGTGAAGTGATGGGCGCGCTGGAGGCAGATAATGAGTAACATTTCCCGCCAGGCGTACGCCGACATGTTTGGCCCAACCACCGGCGATAAAGTACGTCTGGCGGATACTGACTTGTGGATCGAGGTAGAAAAAGACTTCACCACCTACGGCGAAGAGGTCAAATTCGGCGGCGGAAAAGTGATTCGCGACGGTATGGGCCAGGGACAAATGCGCGCCCAGGCGTGTGTGGATCTGGTGATAACCAACGCGCTGATCGTTGATCACTGGGGGATCGTCAAAGCGGATATCGGCATCAAAGACGGCAGGATCTTCGCCATAGGCAAAGCGGGTAATCCCGATATTCAGCCCAATGTCACAATCCCGATAGGCGTAGGAACAGAAGTCATCGCCGGAGAAGGCAAGATCGTCACCGCGGGCGGCGTGGATACGCATATTCACTGGATCTGCCCGCAGCAGGCGCAAGAAGCGCTGGTTTCCGGCGTGACGACGATGATCGGCGGCGGTACTGGTCCGGCCGCAGGCACCAATGCCACCACCTGCACGCCGGGCCCGTGGTACATCGCCCGCATGCTGCAGGCGGCAGACACGTTGCCGGTTAACATCGGTTTGCTGGGCAAAGGCAATGGTTCAAACCCTGACGCCCTGCGCGAGCAAATCACTGCCGGCGCCATTGGCCTGAAGATCCACGAAGACTGGGGCGCCACGCCTGCCGCTATCGACTGTGCGCTGACCGTGGCCGACGAAATGGACATCCAGGTAGCGCTGCACAGCGACACGCTCAATGAGTCCGGTTTTGTTGAGGATACGCTGGCAGCGATCGGCGATCGCACCATTCATACTTTCCATACCGAAGGCGCAGGTGGCGGCCATGCGCCGGATATCATCACCGCCTGCGCACATCCGAATATTTTGCCCTCCTCCACCAACCCGACGCTGCCTTATACCGTCAACACCATCGACGAGCATCTCGACATGCTGATGGTCTGCCACCATCTCGATCCAGATATCGCTGAAGACGTCGCCTTCGCCGAATCGCGCATTCGCCGGGAAACGATTGCTGCCGAGGATGTGCTGCATGATATTGGCGCGTTTTCCCTGACCTCGTCCGATTCACAGGCGATGGGGCGCGTGGGCGAAGTGATCCTGCGCACCTGGCAGGTGGCGCACCGCATGAAGGTTCAGCGTGGTCCGCTGGCAGAAGAAATCGGCGACAACGACAATCAGCGTGTTAAACGCTACATC
>NZ_JAHLQZ010000208.1:0-6587 GCF_018919505.1 Citrobacter sp. S55_ASV_140 | reverse complement strand
TAACAATATGGAGCATCTGCACATGAAAACCCGTAATCAACAAATCGAAGAATTACAGAAAGAGTGGACTCAACCGCGCTGGGAAGGCATCACCCGTCCATATAGCGCGGAGGATGTGGTGAAATTACGTGGCTCGGTCAACCCGGAATGCACGCTGGCGCAGCTTGGTGCGGCGAAAATGTGGCGTCTGCTGCACGGTGAGTCGAAGAAAGGGTATATCAACAGCCTCGGCGCGCTGACCGGCGGCCAGGCGCTGCAACAGGCGAAAGCCGGTATTGAAGCGGTTTACCTTTCTGGCTGGCAGGTGGCGGCAGATGCCAACCTGGCCTCCAGCATGTATCCGGATCAATCGCTGTATCCGGCGAACTCCGTCCCGGCAGTGGTGGATCGGATCAACAACACTTTCCGTCGTGCGGATCAGATCCAATGGTCAAGCGGTATTGAGCCGAACGATCCGCGCTACGTGGATTACTTCTTGCCGATCGTTGCCGATGCGGAAGCGGGCTTTGGCGGGGTTCTGAACGCGTTTGAACTGATGAAATCGATGATTGAGGCTGGTGCAGCAGCCGTTCACTTCGAAGATCAGCTCGCATCAGTGAAAAAATGCGGTCACATGGGCGGTAAGGTGCTGGTGCCGACTCAGGAAGCTATTCAGAAACTGGTGGCGGCCCGTCTGGCTGCCGACGTGATGGGCGTGCCGACGCTGGTGATTGCGCGTACCGATGCTGACGCAGCTGATTTGATTACCTCTGACTGCGACGCCTACGACAGCGAGTTCATTACTGGCGAACGTACCTGCGAAGGCTTCTTCCGTACACATGCTGGTATTGAGCAGGCGATCAGCCGCGGTCTGGCCTACGCGCCATATGCGGATCTGGTGTGGAGTGAAACTTCCACACCAGACCTCGAACTGGCGAAGCGCTTTGCCGATGCCATTCATGCGAAATTCCCAGGTAAACTGCTGGCCTACAACTGTTCGCCGTCGTTTAACTGGCAGAAAAACCTGGATGATAAAACCATTGCCAGCTTCCAGCAGCAGTTGTCGGACATGGGCTATAAATACCAGTTCATTACCCTGGCAGGTATTCACAGCATGT
Organism: Citrobacter sp. S55_ASV_140; assembly: GCF_018919505.1. Taxonomy (NCBI): domain Bacteria; kingdom Pseudomonadati; phylum Pseudomonadota; class Gammaproteobacteria; order Enterobacterales; family Enterobacteriaceae; genus Citrobacter; species Citrobacter sp. S55_ASV_140. The sequence goes on along the minus strand of NZ_JAHLQZ010000208.1, from coordinate 5,490 downwards.
GGTTCAACATGTTCGACCTCGCGCACTCCTATGCGCAGGGTGAAGGCATGCGCCACTATGTTGAGAAGGTGCAGCAGCCAGAATTTGCGGCGGCAAAAGACGGTTACACCTTCGTGTCCCACCAGCAGGAAGTGGGTACCGGCTACTTCGATAAAGTTACCACCATCATTCAGGGCGGCGCCTCTTCCGTTACCGCGTTAACGGGTTCCACCGAAGAATCGCAGTTCTGATCAATGCCCGGTGGCGCTGCGCTTGCCGGGCCTACGAAGGGATGTAGGCCGGAAAAGCGCATGCGCCATCCGGCATGACGTTGTGCCGGATGGGAGATATCGATGACGCGTGGCCTGGAATTACTGATTGCTCAGACAATTTTACAAGGTTTCGACGCCCAGTACGGGCGTTTTCTGGAAGTCACCTCCGGCGCGCAGCAGCGTTTTGAACATGCCGACTGGCATGCGGTTCAGCAGGCGATGAAAAGCCGTATTCACCTTTACGATCATCATGTGGGTCTGGTGGTGGAACAGCTGCGCTGCATTACTGACGGCAAAAGTACCGACGCGGATTTTTTGCTCCGCGTGAAAGATCATTACACCCGGCTCTTGCCGGATTATCCGCGCTTCGAGATTGCGGAGAGCTTCTTTAACTCCGTTTACTGCCGGTTATTTGACCACCGCTCGCTGACTCCCGAGCGGCTGTTTATTTTTAGCTCTCAGCCAGAGCGCCGTTTTCGCACGATCCCCCGCCCGCTGGCGAAAGACTTTTTTCCCGATACCGGCTGGGAGTGGCTGCTCACCCGCGTTCTCAGCGATCTGCCTCTGCGTCTACCGTGGCAGAACAAACATCGTGATATCCACTACATCATTGAACACCTGACCGAAACTCTGGGTGCGGATGTGTTGCCGCGCTGTCATTTACAGGTGGCGAACGAACTGTTTTATCGCAATAAGGCCGCCTGGCTGGTCGGTAAGCTGATTACCCCTTCCGGGACGCTGCCGTTTTTATTGCCAATCCACCGGACTGACGAAGGCGAACTGTTTGTCGATACCTGTCTGACCACGACGGCGGAAGCGAGCATTGTGTTTGGTTTTGCCCGCTCCTACTTTATGGTTTACGCTCCGCTGCCCGCGGCGTTAGTGGAGTGGTTGCGCGAGATCCTGCCCGGTAAAACCACCGCTGAATTGTATATGGCGATTGGTTGTCAGAAACACGCGAAGACCGAAAGCTACCGCGAGTATCTGCTTTATCTCGCTGATTGCGATGAGCAATTTATCGAAGCGCCGGGGATCCGCGGCATGGTGATGCTGGTGTTTACCCTACCGGGCTTCGACCGGGTGTTTAAAATCATCAAAGACAAATTTGCGCCGCAAAAGGAGATGTCCGCCGCGCACGTCCGCGCCTGCTACCAGCTGGTGAAAGAGCACGATCGCGTCGGGCGCATGGCCGATACCCAGGAGTTTGAAAACTTTGTGCTGGATAAACGGCAAATCGACCCGGCGCTGATGGCGCTGCTACTACAGGAAGCGCCGGAAAAAATTACCGATCTCGGCGATCAGATTGTTATTCGCCATCTGTATATCGAACGGCGCATGGTGCCGCTGAATATCTGGCTGGAGCAGGTCGAAGGCCAGCAGCTGCGCGACGCGATAGAAGAGTACGGCAACGCCATTCGTCAGCTGGCCGCCGCCAATATTTTCCCGGGAGATATGCTGTTTAAGAACTTCGGCGTGACCCGCCACGGGCGCGTGGTGTTCTACGACTACGATGAAATTTGCTATATGACGGAGGTGAATTTCCGCCATATCCCACCGCCGCGCTACCCGGAAGATGAGATGAGCGCTGAACCGTGGTACAGCGTGTCGCCGGGGGATGTCTTCCCGGAAGAGTTTCGTCACTGGCTATGTGCCGACCCGCGCATCGGGCCGTTGTTTGAGGAGATGCACGCTGACCTGTTCAGCGCCGACTACTGGCGAGGGCTGCAAACGCGGATCCGGGAAGGTCACGTGGAAGATGTTTACGCTTACCTTCGTCGGCAGCGGTTTAGCGTACGTTATGAAACCGACCGTAGGCCGGATAAGGCCCTTGCGCCGCCATCCGGCAATGTACGCCGCGCCTGATGGCGCTGCGCTTATCAGGTCTACAAATCAGTCCCAACCCTTGCTTATCTAAACCCGCCGTACGCCAGCGTGACTTCTTTCGCTGCTTTGATCGCCATTGCGCCAAACTCGGTCACGCGATCATCGGTAATGCGTGAAATTGGCCCGGAAATGGAGATGGCGGCGAACGGCTCACGGTGTTCATCATAAATGCACGACGCCACGCAGCGCAGGCCCAGCGCGTGTTCTTCATCATCAAAGGAATAGCCGCGCTTACGTGTCTGCGCCAAATCCTCTTTCAGATGGACCGGCGACACCAGCGTGGCATGGGTATACGCGTGTAGCCCTTTGCGGTGCAGCAGACCGGTAACCTGTTCTTCACTCAATTGAGATAAAAATGCCTTGCCCGCACCGGAGGCGTGCATCGGCAGCTTGCCGCCGATAGGCGCAGACATGCGCATCAACTGGGTGCACTGCACCTGGTCGATAATAATGGCCTGATGGTCGCTTTGATCCAGCACGGCCAGGTTTACCGTCTCACCCGAATCTTCCATTAGTTTGCGCAGAATGGGGTGCACAATCGCCAGCAGATTGCGGCTTTGCAAAAAGCTGCTGCCGACGATAAACGCATGCGCACCCACGGCCCAGTGGCCTAATTCGCCCACCTGGCGGACAAAACCTTGCTGCTGCATGGTAGTCAACAGACGGTGGGTTGTTGAGTTCGGCAGACCGGCCTGCTGCGCCAGCTCGGTTAGCGCCACGCTGCCGTTGGATTCCGCAATCCACTCCAGTAGCTTCAGACCCCGGGTCAAAGACTGAACCTGCCCGGTTGCAGGCGTAGTGGCAGCGGCGGGTTTTCTACCGCGTTTCGCGGGGACAGGGGCAACCATGGCGGACTCCTTTTCTGTATCGTGGAAATCATTTTCGTTTTATTCGATTATAATGCAAGAATTCCTGTACTGATCGGATGAGTGAAGCTGAACATGTCTCATGTTGGCCGTTGTTCTCTTTTCCGCCTCTCAGGTTTGTGCCAGTATGGCCTGTTGAGTTTTTTCGGTCTGGTTGAGCGTTGTCGGGAGCGAGTGTGAGCAGCAAAGTAGAACAATTACGTCAGCAGTTAAATGAACGTATTCTGGTGCTGGACGGCGGGATGGGCACCATGATCCAGGGATATCGTCTGAGCGAAGAGGATTTCCGCGGCGAGCGCTTCGCCGACTGGCCTTGCGACCTGAAGGGCAACAACGACCTGCTGGTGCTCAGCAAGCCGGAGGTGATTGCCGCGATCCATAACGCCTACTTTGAGGCGGGTGCGGATATCATCGAAACCAACACCTTTAACTCCACGACTATCGCCATGGCGGATTACCAGATGGAATCCCTGTCGGCGGAAATCAACTTTGCGGCGGCGAAGCTGGCGCGCGCGGCGGCAGACGAATGGACGGCGCGCACGCCGAACAAACCGCGCTATGTCGCGGGCGTGCTTGGCCCAACCAACCGTACGGCCTCTATCTCGCCCGACGTCAACGACCCGGCATACCGCAACATTACCTTTGACCAGCTGGTGGCCGCCTATCGCGAATCCACTAAAGCGCTGGTGGAAGGCGGCAGCGACCTGATCCTGATTGAAACCGTCTTTGATACCCTCAATGCTAAAGCCGCTATTTTCGCGGTAAAAACCGAGTTCGAAGCGCTGGGCGTCGAGCTGCCGATTATGCTTTCCGGCACCATTACCGATGCATCCGGACGTACGCTTTCCGGCCAGACCACCGAAGCGTTCTATAACTCATTGCGTCACGCCGATGCGCTGACCTTCGGTCTGAACTGCGCCTTAGGCCCGGACGAGCTGCGCCAGTACGTGCAGGAGCTGTCACGCATTGCCGAATGCTACGTCACCGCGCACCCGAACGCCGGGCTGCCGAACGCCTTCGGCGAGTACGACCTCGACGCCGACACCATGGCGACACAGATTCGCGAATGGGCCGAGGCCGGTTTCCTCAATGTGGTTGGCGGTTGTTGCGGCACCACGCCGGAACATATCGCCGCGATGAGCCGGGCGGTAGAAGGTTTACCGCCGCGCAAGTTGCCAGAAATCCCGGTGGCCTGCCGGCTGTCCGGCCTTGAACCGCTGAACATTGGCGACGATAGCCTGTTTGTTAACGTCGGCGAACGTACCAACGTCACCGGTTCAGCGAAATTTAAGCGTCTGATCAAAGAAGAAAAATACAGCGAAGCGCTGGACGTCGCCCGCCAGCAGGTGGAAAGCGGCGCGCAGATTATCGACATCAACATGGATGAGGGGATGCTCGACGCCGAAGCGGCGATGGTGCGCTTCCTCAACCTGATTGCCGGCGAGCCGGACATCGCCCGCGTGCCGATTATGATCGACTCCTCGAAATGGGAAGTCATCGAAAAAGGACTGAAGTGCATTCAGGGTAAAGGCATCGTTAACTCCATCTCGATGAAAGAGGGGGTGGAGATCTTTATCCATCACGCGAAGCTGCTGCGTCGCTACGGTGCTGCGGTGGTGGTGATGGCCTTTGACGAACAGGGCCAGGCGGATACCCGCGAACGTAAAATTGAGATTTGCCGCCGGGCGTACAAAATTCTCACCGAAGAAGTGGGCTTCCCGCCGGAAGACATCATCTTCGACCCAAACATTTTCGCCGTGGCAACCGGGATTGAAGAGCACAACAACTATGCGCAGGACTTTATCGGTGCCTGTGAAGATATTAAACGCGAGCTGCCGCACGCGCTGATTTCCGGCGGCGTCTCTAACGTTTCCTTCTCGTTCCGCGGCAACGACCCGGTACGTGAGGCTATTCACGCGGTATTCCTCTACTATGCGATTCGCAATGGGATGGACATGGGCATCGTCAACGCCGGACAGCTGGCTATCTATGACGACCTGCCCGCCGAGCTGCGCGACGCGGTTGAAGATGTGATCCTCAACCGACGTGAAGATGGTACCGAGCGTCTGCTGGAGCTGGCCGAGAAATATCGCGGCAGTAAAACCGACGACACCGCGAACGCCCAGATGGCGGAGTGGCGTAGTTGGGACGTGAAAAAGCGCCTTGAATACTCGCTGGTGAAAGGCATTACCGAATTTATCGAGCTCGACACAGAAGAAGCGCGCCAGCAGGCCGAACGCCCGATTGAGGTGATCGAAGGGCCGCTGATGGACGGCATGAACGTGGTCGGCGACCTGTTCGGCGAGGGCAAAATGTTCCTGCCGCAGGTGGTGAAATCAGCCCGCGTGATGAAGCAGGCGGTGGCTTACCTCGAACCGTATATTGAAGCCAGTAAAGAGAAAGGCTCCAGCAACGGCAAGATGGTCATCGCCACCGTGAAGGGTGATGTGCACGACATTGGCAAGAACATCGTTGGCGTGGTGCTGCAA
>NZ_JAHLQZ010000207.1:0-6654 GCF_018919505.1 Citrobacter sp. S55_ASV_140 | reverse complement strand
GGTATTTAGCAATCATCCGGCCTGTATTCCCACTAAACCGCGCTTCTGACGTAACGACGATCAGTTAACGACGAGCAATCGTCGTAACTATAGCTAAGAGCGGCATATCCGGAGGTAATGAATTTGTTGCCCCCGGTATTTGTTACGTTCACCTTATGTTTTTCACTTCTCTGAAACGATTACTCCCAGTGAACGTGTTAAGGGTACTATCGCCGTACCCTTAACAATCCCGCCGGGAGCCTGGGTTGCAAGGGAGGCGGCGGTGAGCCTCCCTTGCACGTTCACGGGTACCTGTGCTTCAGAAAAGTGAAAAGCTGAAGTGAACGGAACCCTGAGTCGCAATCACATGTTCTCCATAATGATTAACTGACAAGCATTACGCTTCTGACGCGGTTTTTTTATGCCTGCCGCCCAGCTTTCCGACCTTCGTCACACTTCCTGATTACTGGATTATATGTCCAGTAAAAGCATTATTTGTCTGATAACGGTCGCTACTTGCCTCGGACCATAATTTCTCTCGTTAACTATTACGAGGAAATGAATATGAGCAAAAAATTGATTGCTGTCTGTGCGTGCCCAATGGGGCTGGCTCACACCTTTATGGCGGCGCAGGCGCTGGAAGAAGCGGCGGTTGAAGCCGGTTATGAAGTGAAAATCGAAACTCAGGGCGCTGACGGAATTCAAAATCGACTGACGGCGCAGGATATCGCTGAGGCGACGTTAATCATCCATTCAGTTGCCGTTACCCCGGAAGATAACGAGCGTTTCGAGTCGCGTGACGTCTACGAAATTACGCTACAGGACGCGATAAAAAATGCGGCCGGCATCATTAAAGAGATCGAAGAGATGGTTGCCGCTGAACAACAATAATCATCGACAGGGAACTACGTATGGCCATTAAAAAACGCAGTGCAACCGTTGTGCCAGGCGCATCTGGTGCGACAGCGGCAATAAAAAATCCACCGGCCTCCCGCAACAGCTTCTGGGGCGAACTTCCGCAACATGTGATGTCGGGTATTTCACGCATGGTGCCGACATTGATTATGGGCGGGGTAATTCTCGCCTTCTCGCAACTGATCGCTTATAGCTGGCTCGATATTCCTGCTGACACGGGCATCATGGATGCGTTGAACAGCGGAAAATTTACCGGTTTTAATCTCTCATTACTGAAGTTTGCCTGGCTGTCGCAATCTTTTGGCGGCGTGCTGTTTGGTTTTGCTATTCCGATGTTTGCCGCGTTCGTTGCCAATTCGATTGGCGGCAAACTGGCGTTTCCGGCGGGGTTCATCGGTGGGCTGATGTCTACTCAGCCTACCCATATGCTGAATTTTGACCCATCGACGCTGCAATGGGTAACCAGTGCTCCCGTGCCTTCCACCTTTATTGGCGCGCTCATTATCTCGATCGTTGCCGGGTATCTGGTGAAGTGGATGAACCAAAAAATCCAGCTCCCTGATTTCCTGCTGGCGTTCAAAACCACCTTCTTGCTACCCATTCTCTCCGCCATTTTCGTCATGCTGGCGATGTATTACGTAATCACGCCGTTTGGCGGCTGGATCAACGGTGGAATTCGTACTCTGCTGACCGCAGCAGGAGAGAAAGGGACGCTAATGTATGCGATGGGGATTTCCGCGGCAACGGCCATCGACCTCGGGGGGCCGATTAATAAAGCTGCTGGATTTGTCGCCTTCAGCTTTACCACCGATCACGTTCTGCCGGTCACCGCGCGCTCTATTGCGATTGTGATTCCGCCGATTGGTCTCGGGCTGGCAACGCTGCTTGACCGCCGCTTAACGGGGAAACGTCTGTTCAGCGCCCAGCTCTACCCGCAGGGAAAAACGGCAATGTTCCTCGCATTTATGGGCATCAGCGAAGGGGCTATCCCGTTTGCGCTGGAAAGCCCCATCACGGCAATTCCCTCTTACATGGTTGGCGCCATTGTCGGATCGACGGCTGCCGTCTGGCTGGGTGCGGTGCAATGGTTCCCTGAGTCGGCTATCTGGGCATGGCCGCTGGTGACCAATCTCGGTGTCTATATGGCAGGGATCCTGTTAGGTGCGGTGATTACGGCGCTGATGGTGGTGTTCCTGCGCCATCTGATGTACCGCAAAGGCAAATTGCTGATTGAAAGCCTCTGATCAAAAGGATTGTAACCATGAGCTTACTTGCCTCGCTGCGTGACTGGTTAACGGCGCAACATCTCGATGCGATGCTGCTGTCATCGCGGCAGAATAAACAGCCGCATATGGGGATCTCCAGCAGTTCAGGGTATGTGTTTATCAGCCATGACAGCGCGCATATCCTGGTCGATGCCCGTTACTACACCGATGTCGCTACGCGTACCCAGGGCTACCAGATCCATCTCCTCGATGGCACACAGACGTTGTATTCGCGGGTGAATCACATCATTGCTGACGAAAAGCTGCAGACGGTGGGGTTCGAAGGCGAGCAGGTAAGCTGGGAAACGGCACAGGCCTGGGCAGGCAAACTGCATGGACGGCTGGTCAGCGCCGTGCCGGACGTGCTTCGGCAGGTGAAAACGGCCCAGGAAATAGCCTGTATCCGTGAAGCCTGTCGGATTGCCGACCTCAGCGCTGAACATATACGGCGTTTTATTCAACCCGGTCTGAGTGAGCGCGAGATTGCCGCCGAACTGGAGTGGTTTATGCGCACGCTTGGCGCAGACAAAGCTTCTTTTGACACCATTGTCGCCAGCGGCTGGCGCGGCGCGCTGCCGCATGGTAAAGCCAGCGATAAACGGGTTGCAGCAGGTGAATTCATTACGCTGGATTTTGGCGCGCAGTATCAGGGCTATTGTTCGGATATGACGCGAACGTTTCGCATACCTGACGCCAACCAACCAGCAGAAGACAGTGCGCTATTTTCGATTTATCAGGTTGTCCTGGAAGCGCAACTGGCGGCGGTAGCGGCAATTCGACCTGGCGCGCGTTGCAATGAGGTGGACGCCGCAGCCAGGCAAGTTATTACACAGGCGGGCTATGGTAATGCGTTTGGTCACAATACCGGACACGCTATCGGCATTGAAGTCCATGAGAACCCACGTTTTTCCCCTACCGATGGGACGCCTCTGGCGGCGGGAATGCTGCTCACCGTTGAGCCAGGTATTTATCTGCCGGGGCAGGGCGGAGTGCGTATCGAGGACGTGGTGCTGGTTACGCCAGACGGCGGCGAGGTGCTCTACACCATGGCGAAAACATTGTTACACACGGGAGAGGCGTGATGGACTTATCGCTACTGAAGGCGCTGAGCGAGGCTGATGCGATCGCCTCCTCAGAACAGGAGGTGCGACAGATCTTGCTCGAAGAAGCAGATCGTCTGCACAAAGAAGTGCGCTTCGATGGGTTGGGATCGGTGTTGATCCGCCTGAATGAATCAACCGGTCCGAAGGTAATGATCTGCGCGCATATGGATGAAGTGGGATTTATTGTGCGCAGTATTTCCAGGGAAGGGGCGATCGATGTCTTGCCGGTGGGAAATGTGCGTATGGCGGCCAGACAGTTGCAGCCAGTGCGGATTACCACCCGCGAAGAGAGCAAAATCCCGGGTCTGCTCGACGGAGATCGCAGTGGCAATGAGGTGAATGCGCTGCGGGTGGATATTGGCGCGCGGTCTTATGACGAAGTACTTCAGGCCGGCGTATGTCCAGGCGATCGCGTCACCTTTGACACGACTTTTCAGGTTTTGCCGCACCAACGCGTCATGGGCAAAGCCTTTGATGACCGACTTGGATGTTATTTGCTGATCGCGCTGCTGCGCGCATGGCATAACGCCATCCTTCCTTGCGAGGTGTGGCTGGTGGCCAGTTCCAGTGAAGAAGTGGGACTGCGCGGAGGGCAAACGGCAGCGCGTGCGGTTGCGCCCGATGTGGCGATCGTGCTGGATACAGCCTGTTGGGCGAAAAATTTTGATTATGGCGCGGCCAACCACCGACAGCTCGGCAAAGGCCCGATGCTGGTGCTGAGCGATAAATCGCTGATTGCGCCGCCAAAGCTGACGGCATGGATTGAAAGTGTAGCCACTGATGCGGGCATCCCGTTACAGCTCGATATGTTCAGTAATGGCGGCACAGACGGCGGGGCCGTACACGTCAGCGGAACGGGGATCCCGACGGTTGTTATGGGGCCAGCTACGCGGTATGGGCACTGTGCGGCATCAATTGCCGACTGTCGTGACATCATCCAGACGCAGCAGTTGCTGTCGGCGCTTATTTCACATCTTACGTGCGAAACCGTGGCTCATCTGACGGACTTCAGGTGCTGATTTCGCGCTAATCAGGAGTTGTTATGCTAACGATTCAATTTCTTTGCCCGTTACCCAATGGACTGCATGCGCGTCCAGCATGGGAGCTGAAAGAGCAGTGCAGCCAGTGGCAAAGTGAGGTGATGTTTTTCAACCATCGTCAAAACGCCAAAGCGGATGCGAAAAGCTCGCTGGCGCTGATTGGTACCGGGACGCTGTTTAATGACAGCTGTAGCTTAACCATCACCGGTCAGGATGAAGAGCAGGCCAGGCGGGTGCTGGAGGAGTACATTCAGCAGCGGTTTATCGACAGCGACAGCGTTCAGCCAGGGGCGGCGGAACTGGCGGCGCATCCGTTGCCGCGTTCGCTGATTCGGCTCAACCCGGATTTGCTGTATGGCACTGTGCTGGCAGGTGGCGTAGGGGCAGGTCAGCTCACGCTGTGGCAGAGTGATAATCTGGAGAGCTATCGCGCGATTGCGGCGAGTGCGGAAGACAACGCCAGGCTGGAGCACAGTCTGGCGACGCTGGCGGAACTGCTCAATCAGCAACTGCGTGAGCGCGATGGTGAGAGTAAAACCATTCTCAGCGCGCATCTGTCTCTGATTCAGGACGACGAGTTTGCCGGGAATATTCGCCGCTTAATGCTGGAGCAGCATCTGGGGCTGGGGGCGGCGATTATTACCAATATGGAGCAAGTATGCGACAAGCTGTCGGCTTCCGGCAGCGATTACCTGCGTGAACGCGTCAGCGACATCCGTGATATCAGCGAACAATTGCTACATATTACGTGGCCTGAAAAGCGGCCGCGCCATGCGCTGGTGCTGGAAAAACCAACGATTCTGGTGGCTGAAGATCTGACGCCCAGTCAGTTTTTGAGTCTCGATTTGCAGCATCTGTCAGGCATGATCCTTGAGAAAACAGGGCGCACCTCGCATACGCTGATCCTCGCTCGGGCGTCGGCGATTCCGGTGCTTAGCGGCTTGCCGCTGGCAGCGATTAGCCGCTATGCCGGGCAACTCGCAGTCCTGGATGCCCGATGTGGGGTCCTGGCCATTAATCCAGACGAGGCGGTTCGCGGCTACTATGCGATTGCGCAGAAGCTGGCTGACGAATGCCAGCGTCGGCAAGCGCTTGACGCCGCCCAGCCCGCGTTAACCAAAGATAATCAACGAATTGACGTCGCAGCGAATATTGGCACCGCGCTGGAAGCGCCGGGAGCGTTTGCCAATGGCGCGGAAGGGATCGGGTTGTTTCGCACAGAAATGCTGTTTATGGATCGCGACAGCGCTCCTGACGAGCAGGAACAGTTTGAGGCCTACCAGCAGGTGTTGTTGGCCGCAGGCGACAAGCCAGTTATCTTTCGCACGATGGATATTGGTGGCGATAAGAACATCCGCTATCTCAATATTCCGCAAGAAGAGAACCCATTCCTGGGCTATCGTGCGGTGCGGATTTATCCTGAGTTTGCCGGACTGTTTCGCACGCAGTTGCGCGCCATTTTACGCGCGGCGACCTTCGGTAATGCGCAGTTGATGATCCCAATGGTGCATAGCCTCGACCAGATTTTATGGGTAAAAAGCGAATTGCAAAAAGCGCTGGTGGAGCTGAAAGCGGAGGGTTTACGTCATGCTCCGACAATTTCATTGGGCATTATGGTTGAAGTACCATCGGTGTGTTACATCATCGACCACTTCTGCGACGAGGTGGATTTCTTCAGCATTGGTTCCAATGACATGACCCAGTATCTGTACGCTGTCGATCGCAATAATCCTCGCGTGTCGCCACTATATAACCCGATTACGCCCTCGTTCTTGCGGATGTTGCAGCAGATTGTTCGCGTGGCGCACGAACGTGGTAAATGGGTGGGCATTTGCGGAGAACTGGGCGGCGAAGGACGTTACTTGCCGCTGCTGTTGGGCTTAGGGCTTGACGAACTAAGTATGAGCAGCCCACGGATTCCGGCAGTGAAAAGCCAGCTTCGTCAACTGGACTGCCAGGCGTGTCGCGAACTCGCTATGCAGGCCTGCGAGTGTCGCAGCGCTCAGGAGATTGAAGATCTGCTGAACCAGTTTGCGCCACAGAAAGAGGTGCGCCCGCTACTGGCGCTGGAGAATATTTTTGTTGGTGAGCCCCTTACCAACAAAGAGCAGGCGATCCAGTTCTTATGTGGCAATCTTGGGGTAAATGGACGCACCGAACATCCGTTTGAGCTGGAGGAAGATGTCTGGCAGCGTGAAGAGATAGTCACTACCGCCGTAGGTTTCGGGGTTGCTATCCCACATACTAAATCCCAGTGGATCAGCCATTCCAGTATCAGTATTGCCCGGCTTGCTCAGCCGATAGACTGGCAGTCCGAGATGGGCGACGTTGAACTGGTGATCATGCTGACGC
>NZ_JAHLQZ010000206.1:0-6660 GCF_018919505.1 Citrobacter sp. S55_ASV_140 | reverse complement strand
ATTGTCAATTTCCGTAAATGACATTAACAAAGTCACGCGGAAAGTCAGATGCCTGCCCGTTATGCATTTGCTATAGTAGGGCACTTTTTTTTAATTTCATCACGGACGTCGTAGTTCAGACCATGAAGACCACTTTTTCCGCTCGTTTCGTGCAGCGTATGGCGCTCACCGCGGCTCTCTGCGCAGCTACTCTTTCTGCTGCCTATGCCGATGACCTGAATATTAAAACCATGATCCCCGGCGTTCCGCAGATCGATGCGGAGTCGTATATCCTGATTGATTACAACTCAGGTAAAGTTCTGGCAGAACAGAATGCTGACACTCGCCGCGACCCCGCCAGCCTGACCAAGATGATGACCAGCTACGTCATCGGCCAGGCGATGAAAGCCGGGAAGTTCAAAGAAACCGATCTGGTCACCGTTGGCAATGACGCATGGGCTACGGGTAACCCGGTCTTTAAAGGTTCATCGCTGATGTTCTTCAAGCCAGGCATGCAGGTTCCTGTCTCTCAGTTGATCCGTGGTATTAACCTGCAGTCCGGGAACGACGCATGTGTGGCGATGGCTGACTTCGCTGCCGGCAGCCAGGATGCTTTCGTCGGCCTGATGAACAGCTATGTGAACGCGCTGGGTCTGAAAAACACCCACTTCCAGACCGTTCATGGTCTTGATGCTGACGGTCAGTACAGTTCAGCCCGCGATATGGCGATGATTGGTCAGGCGCTGATTCGCGATGTACCTAATGAATACTCTATCTATAAAGAAAAAGAGTTCACCTTTAACGGCATTCGTCAGTTAAACCGTAACGGTCTGCTGTGGGATAACAGCCTGAATGTCGACGGTATCAAAACCGGTCACACCGATAAAGCTGGCTATAACCTTGTTGCATCCGCAACCGAAGGCCAGATGCGTCTGATCTCCGCCGTAATGGGTGGCCGCACCTATAAAGGTCGCGAAACCGAAAGCAAAAAACTGCTGACCTGGGGCTTCCGTTTCTTCGAAACCGTCAACCCGCTGAAAGTGGGTAAAGAATTTGCCTCAGAACCCGCCTGGTTTGGCAACACCGATCGCGCATCGTTAGGTGTCGATAAGGATGTCTACCTGACCATTCCGCGCGGCCGTATGAAAGATCTGAAAGCAAGTTATGTGCTGAACACCACTGAACTGCACGCACCGCTGCAGAAAAACCAGGTTGTCGGTACCATCAACTTCCAGCTTGATGGCAAAACCATCGAGCAGCGCCCACTGGTCGTGCTGCAGGAAATCCCGGAAGGCAACTTCTTTGGGAAAATCATTGATTACATTAAATTAATGTTCCATCACTGGTTTGGCTAAAAATCGAACACTTGAAAGTGTGATTTACGTCCCCATATACTAGGTATCCAGATAACTCCCACGCGCTGTGGGAGTTATTATTTTTTGATGTAACGCCGGAGCTGACATGAAAACCAAACTTAACGAACTGCTTGAATTCCCTACTCCATTTACTTACAAAGTAATGGGGCAGGCGTTGCCTGAGCTGGTTGATCAGGTGGTTGAAGTGGTACAGCGCCATGCGCCAGGTGATTACTCTCCGACGGTAAAACCGAGCAGCAAAGGCAACTACCACTCGGTCTCTATCACCATCACTGCTACACACATTGAGCAGGTTGAAACACTGTACGAAGAATTAGGCAATATTGATATCGTACGCATGGTGCTGTAAAAACCTGTCGGTTACCCGCTGCATCCCCGCTCGGGTAACCCCTTCCTCCTGTGATATACTTTTCCCCTCTTTAACATTCTCTACTCTGTGTGAGTATCTACGGAGATGCCGTTTTGTATCAGGATAAAATTCTGGTCCGCCAGCTCGGTCTTCAACCTTACGAGCCAGTCTCTCTGGCCATGCACGAATTTACCGATACCCGCGATGAAAACAGTCATGATGAAATCTGGCTGGTAGAGCATTATCCTGTCTTTACCCAGGGTCAGGCCGGTAAAGCCGAGCATGTACTGATGCCGGGAGATATTCCGGTGATTCAGAGCGATCGCGGCGGTCAGGTGACCTACCACGGTCCAGGTCAACAGGTCATGTATGTGCTGTTGAACCTGAAACGCCGCAAACTGGGCGTTCGCGAACTGGTTACGCTGCTGGAGCAAACTGTCGTCAATACCCTTGCGGAAATTGGCATCGACGCCCACCCGCGAGCCGATGCGCCAGGCGTTTATGTCGGTGAGAAGAAAATCTGCTCATTAGGGTTACGTATTCGTAAGGGATGTTCATTTCACGGCTTAGCGCTCAACGTGGATATGGACCTGTCGCCTTTCCTGCGTATCAACCCTTGCGGTTATGCCGGAATGGAGATGGCAAAAGTATCGCAATGGGATAACGCTGCCACGACTGAGAGCATTCGCCCACGCCTGCTGGCCAACATTCTGGCGCTGTTGGGTAACCCACCGCACGAGTACGTTGTGGACTAAAAAGGCTGTCATACTTTGCCACGGCATATGTTGTGGCAAATGGCACAAAACAACAACTATTTTACATTTTGCCAGCCTGTCAGGCTGCTTTCTGGCCCGTTTCAATGATATACTGCGTATCACTAATTCAAAAATAGTTGATAAATGCAACATTCCCTTGAATTGAAACGCTTTCCTTCGTAATTCGCAACTGGAACACGCAAGCTATGAGTAAACCCATTGTGATGGAACGCGGTGTTAAATACCGCGATGCCGATAAGATGGCTCTTATCCCGGTTAAAAATGTGGCAACAGAGCGTGAAGCCCTGCTGCGTAAACCGGAATGGATGAAAATAAAACTGCCAGCGGACTCCACCCGTATCCAGGGCATCAAAGCGGCAATGCGCAAAAACGGCCTGCACTCTGTCTGCGAAGAAGCTTCCTGCCCTAACCTGGCTGAATGTTTCAATCACGGAACCGCAACCTTTATGATCCTCGGCGCAATCTGTACTCGCCGTTGCCCATTCTGTGACGTTGCCCATGGTCGTCCGGTTGCGCCTGATGCTAACGAGCCGTTGAAACTGGCTCAGACCATTGCGGACATGGCGCTGCGCTATGTCGTCATTACCTCCGTTGACCGTGACGATCTGCGTGACGGCGGTGCTCAGCACTTTGCTGACTGCATCACCGCTATCCGCGAGAAAAGCCCATCGATTAAAATCGAAACGCTGGTGCCTGACTTCCGTGGTCGTATGGATCGCGCGTTGGATATCCTCACGGCCACGCCGCCGGACGTATTTAACCACAACCTCGAAAACGTACCGCGTATTTACCGTAACGTACGTCCGGGAGCTGACTACAACTGGTCGCTGAAGCTTCTGGAGCGTTTCAAGGAAGCGCACCCGGAGATCCCGACTAAATCGGGTCTGATGGTAGGTCTGGGTGAAACCAATGCCGAAATTATTGAAGTCATGCGCGATCTGCGCAGTCATGGCGTGACCATGCTGACGCTGGGGCAGTATTTGCAGCCGAGCCGCCATCACCTGCCGGTGCAACGCTATGTCAGCCCGGATGAGTTCGACGAGATGAAAGCCGAAGCCATGGCGATGGGCTTTACCCATGCAGCCTGCGGCCCGTTTGTTCGTTCTTCATACCACGCTGATATGCAGGCCAAAGGGCTGGAAGTGAAGTAATCGTGTAATACTCACTTACATATCAGCAATAAAAAAACCGGCAATTTGCCGGTTTTTTTTCATACAGAGCATACAGTATGAGCATCATGCTCCTGATATTACTCTTTATGAGAGAGCTTTTCCGCCTGAACGCTACCATCAGCCTCTTTCCTGGCATCGGTATTATCGTCGTTCATCGCTTTCTTAAAGCCCTTAATTGCCGTTCCCAGGTCTCCACCCAGTGTACGTAACTTCTTGGTACCAAACAGCAGAACGACCAGTGCGGCAACCACCAGCAGTTTGGTAATACTAATCTCACCCATAGATACCTTCTTAACTTAAACCAGGCTACATTATGCGCCATATTAACCTGAGAATATTAACGGCCTTTCGACGCGCGCACACAATAGCAATCTGTAACAAGGTGAATCAAGTCTTGTTTAAAAAAACGTCATAATAATTGCGGTGGCGCAAAGCGTCGGTTGATTAACACCGGAAGTTGCGCCCTGACCTGCTTCACCCGCTCTGCTGAAACCTCGGCCATAATCAGCGCCGGCGTTTCTGCCGCTGCGGCAATGGTCACCCCAAAGGGATCGATGACCCGGCTTTGCCCAATGTTCTTATTACCACATTCTCCAGCGGCAATAACATAGCAAGTAGCATCAAGAGCCCTTGCCGCCAACAATGTTGCCCAGTGATGCTCTTTTAGCGCTCCCCGCACCCAGGCGGCAGGTAAAGCGAGAATGTCTGCCCCCTGCAGAGCGTGCGCTAACGCCAGCTCAGGGAAACGCAGGTCATAGCAGGTCATCAACCCTACCTTTAATCCGTCTACGTCCAGCAGCGGCGCTATGGCGTCTCCTGCATCGACATTCCGCGACTCCTGAATCGCAAACGCGTCGTAAAGATGCAATTTTGCATAATGGGCAACAACCCGACCTCCCCGCAACGCCACCAGCATGTTAAAAGCCCGACCTGGCACAGAAGGAACATGAATCGTCAGAATTGTCGTCATCTCATTTTGCGCGCTTTCTCGGAGTAAACGCGTCAGGAACCCACCCTCCAGCAATTGCGCTGACTTCACTGACAGGTCAGGGTCAATATCGTTACGGGCCAGCAACGCCTCCGGTAGTACCAACAACGATACTCCCTCTCCTGCGGCCTGAGACATTAATGAAGCGCAGGTTTCTGCATTCTTTTCCCACGAAGGACCCACGGCAAACTGCCCTGCTGCAACGAACATATTCCCTCCAGAAAAGTTTGTCAGGCTCGCCAACAACGATTATTCAGCGTTACACTCACCCTATATACAATCAAATAGCAGGATTTAGCAGTGTTACAACTTCTTTTAGCGGTTTTTATCGGTGGTGGTACAGGTAGCGTAGCAAGATGGATGTTGAGCATGCGCTTCAACCCACTGCATCAGGCTATCCCATTCGGTACGCTGGCGGCAAACTTACTTGGCGCGTTTATCATTGGTATGGGTCTGGCGTGGTTTAATCGCATGACAAACATCGATCCAATGTGGAAAGTGCTGATTACTACCGGCTTTTGCGGCGGGTTGACAACGTTCTCCACCTTCTCGGCAGAGGTCGTGTTTTTACTTCAGGAAGGACGCTTTGGCTGGGCTATGGTGAATGTGCTGGTTAATCTGCTGGGGTCATTTGCGATGACCGCCCTGGCATTCTGGCTGGTTTCTGCCTCTCCCGCACATTAGAGCGAAAAAAACCCGCAATTAAGCGGGTTTTGAATGCTTGCTGTCGTATGCTTACAGAGCGATTACGTTTGCAGCAGAAGGGCCTTTGGCACCGTTAGTGATTTCGAACTCTACGCGCTGACCTTCAGCCAGAGTTTTAAAACCATTGGTCTGGATTGCAGAGAAGTGTACGAACACGTCTTTGCTGCCATCTTCCGGAGTAATGAAACCGAATCCTTTGGACTCATTAAACCACTTAACGTTACCTTTAATCTTAGACATCAAAATTACCTTTACATGAAAAATAGACACAAATGCTGTGTCGGGTATCAGTACAACAATTGTGATGCGCTTTGTCCAGTCGAACTTTATCAAAAAGTGATAAATGTCGCGTTATTTTTCAGTAACCGTTTCCATCCATATGTTTTTAATGGTTTTTTTAAAACCTGACTGACAATACAGGCAGTCCATCAAAACTGGAAGCGTAACCACGCAAAGTAGACGTTACCATTGTTATAGGTTCCTGGAATGTAGGTCATCTGAAACGTTGCCGGACCATAACCGATTGACGCCAGCGGTAACAGCACCGGTACGGGAATGTAGTTCCAGTTATCGCGTGCGGTAAAACCAGCGGTAAAGCCAAGGCCGGTATGGAAGTTATCATCAGGCAGCGGTCGCCAGGTTTTCTCCCAGCCGTAGCCGCCAATCGGTTCCCATTTATTGTAGGAATCCTTAAAGGCCATAATATAAAGCCCGTGCCAGTTACCTTTATCATCCCAACGGGACTGGCCAAATCCTGCCCCCCAGGGGCGCTCATTGTAGCGATCCGTTTTTTCTTTATCGTAGGCAAAACGGGCATGCCAGGTAATAGCCGGTACATACAGGTCATAATGCTCCGGCTGCTGCCAGGTTTCACTGACATTATCTTTAAACGTGGCAAACCAGCCTTTATCTTCAGCAGCGCCCTGGGGAATGAAAGCTAACTGAATAAAAAGAAATGAAAAAATGAGAAAATATCGTTTAGCGACAATCACAACTTAATTACCATCCTGGGAGTTATCAGCAATTGTAGCAAACTCAACCTTAATGTTAACTTAACAAAAATGCGCAGGTAAAAAATCAGAATATTCTTTGGATAATGCTTATAAGATGATTCCCCCTCTATTTTCTGGGCTTTATTACAGGAATAATTTTCTCTTGATTGCTATTAAATTGTTCTTTTCAAACGTGACAAGTAAATAAAGAAACAATAATTTAACACTCTCATATCAAAACACACACAGCAGCAATGCTGTTTCACAGTTTTTGCCGGGGATATTCTTTTTTAAACCACGATGTTGAAAAAACAGTCAGGCCA
>NZ_JAHLQZ010000205.1:0-6723 GCF_018919505.1 Citrobacter sp. S55_ASV_140 | reverse complement strand
AATTATTATGGGCGCAGAAGATGTACTAAAAACCCACTTCACCCTTCCCAACGCACAAATTGTGGCCACGCATATGGAGGCGATAAACCACTGTTTGTTGACCCGCGCCGCGCTGAAGTCATACGCCAGCGACAACCAGATTGCGCAATGCGTCAACGTGCCGGAAGATGGTGAAACCCTGACGTTTTAATGTCCGCAGAGGAATCGTATGCAGCCGCTTACCGTCGCTATTGTCGCCGTGGAAGATTTCAGCCCGTTTCACTTCTCGGTGCCGTGCATCATTTTCAGTGACAAAGTAGCGGCGAAAAAGCGCTTCGACGTGCAATTGTGCGCCGAACAGCCCGGTATTGTTTCCTCGCAGGACGGTTTCTCGATTAACGCAGCTCATGGCTATGAAGCGGTGGAGGCAGCCGACATCGTGGTAATCCCTTACTGGGGCACTACCGCACATCGCCCACCGCAGGGGTTGCTTGATGCGCTCAACCGCGCCCGACAAAACGGCGCGCAAATTGTCGGGCTGTGTCTGGGCGCATTTGTCCTCGGCTATGCCGGTCTGTTGGATGGCAAACGGGCTGCCACGCACTGGGAGTTCGAGCAGGATTTTCAGGCCCGCTTCCCGGCGGCGCGTCTGGATATCAACGCTCTGTATGTGGATGACGACGGTATTATTACCTCAGCAGGCACTGCCGCCGCGCTGGATTGCTGTTTGTACGTGATCCGCCAACGTTTTGGCAGCACGGCAGCGAATCAGATTGCGCGGCGGATGATTGTGCCGCCGCATCGCGAAGGTGGTCAGGCACAATTTATCGAACAGCCGGTGGCGAAAAATACCCAGGATCAGCGCATCAATGCCCTGCTTGATTATTTACGCCTGCATATCCACGAGCAGCATAGTATCGATGCGCTGGCGCAGCGGCTGATGATGAGCCGTCGCACGTTAACCCGTCACTTTATGAAAGCCACCGGATCGAGCGTGGCAGAGTGGTTGATTGTCGAGCGTCTTCGCCGCAGCCAGGCGTTACTGGAGTCCAGTCAGTTGCCCGTTGAACGCATCGCCGAACAGGTCGGTTTTCAGTCGCCTGTCACCTGGCGTCAGCATTTTAAATCTCATTTCGGCGTCAGCCCCGCCGAATGGCGCAAAACCTTTCGCGGCATTTAGCTTTTTTTCGCCAGCCACACCGTGTGCCCTGCGCATTCCGGATCTTCCATCACCATCTCGACCACCGCAAAGCCATGCGCTGACAACAATGCGCGGTATTCGTCCGGCGCGAGGCTGGCGTGAAATAACGGCTCGCCTTCAAATTGCCCCATCGCAATGCCGTTCCCGGTACCGCTGGTAAACATCAGCGCGCTGCCGGGATGGCTAAGCCGGTCAAAGATCGGGAACATCTTTCGTTGGTCTTGCTGGGTTAAATGGAAAAAGCTGTCCCACGCAATAAGGCCGTCGAACGTCTCGTTAAGTACCAACTCCCGCATATCTTGCTCCAGCCAGCGCTGCGCGGGAAAGGATTGCCGGGCGCGGGCCAGCATCGCTGCGGAACCATCAATCCCTGTGAGTTGAAAACCTTGCTGGATAAAATACCCGGCAATCGGCTGACCATTCCCGCAGCCAATATCCACAATGCAGCCCTGCCCGCCCATCACGGTGATGAACTTATCCAGCCAGCTTTTCTCGAACAGGGCGCGTGAGCGCTGGCTGGCAAAGGCATCCGCATGGCGTCGGTAGATGGACAGAATGTTGTTTGCCGCAATGTCGCTCACGATGTCCTCGCTTTTTTATTCTGTTAATAATCACGACGATAAATCCTCCGCTGCCAGAGACGCAACCCTGGAATGCGCCTCGCAGAACCCATGCGCAAATCCCCCAAAACCGTTCCGCTGTGGCATCATAGCGCGTAGAAAACATCATGACAGGGGTGATAAACGTGAAACCGGTAACGCTATACGATGTGGCAGACCATGCAGGAGTCTCTTATCAGACCGTCTCGCGCGTCGTAAATCAGGCCAGCCACGTTTCTGCAAAAACCCGACAGAAAGTTGAGGCCGCGATGGCGGAACTCAATTACATCCCTAACCGCGTCGCACAGCAACTGGCTGGTAAACAGACGTCGCTGATTGGCGTCGTGACGGCGAACCTTGCCCTGCACGCCCCTTCACAAATCGTTGCCGCCATAAAATCCCGCGCCGACCAGTCCGGTGCCAGCGTGGTGATCGCCATGGTCGAGCGCAGCGGCGTTGAAGCATGCAAAGCCGCGGTCCACAACCTGCTTTCCCAACGCGTAACCGGGCTTATCATTAACTATCCGCTGGATGAAGAAGACGCCATTGCCGTGGCTGCCGCCTGCGGTACGGTGCCGGTTTTGTTTCTCGATGTCTCTGACCAGACGCCAATTAACAGCGTGATTTTCTCCCATGATGACGGCGCACGCCTTGGCGTTGAACATCTGGTGCAGAACGGACATCAGCGTATCGCCCTGCTGAGCGGGCCGCACACTTCGGTTTCGGCAAGGCTTCGGCATGCGGGGTGGCATAAATATCTGGCGTACTACCAGTTGCAACCCGTCGCGGAGCTGGAAGGCGACTGGAGCGCGATGTCTGGTTTTCAGCAAACACTTCATCTGCTCAATAGCGGTAATCTCCCCACCGCTATGCTGGTTGCTAACGATCAAATGGCGCTGGGCGCGATGCGGGCAATCAGCGAGTTCGGCCTGCGGGTGGCGATGGATATCTCGGTGATCGGCTACGATGACACAGAAGATAGCGCCTGCTACATTCCACCGCTGACCACCATCAGGCAGGATTTTCCATTATTGGGTGAAACCAGCGTCGACAGGCTGCTGCAACTTCCCCATGGCGAATCAACCGTGGGCAACCAACTGCTGCCCGTAACCCTGGTGAAGCGCAAAACGGTTCTGCCTCCCGATACGCAAACCACCTCTCCCCAGGCGCTGGCGGATTCACTCATCCAGCTTGCGCGGCAAGTTTCTCAGCTCACACCTAAAATGTGAACGCATAACAATTATGTGAGTCAGTTCACTCATTAAACGCCCCATCCTTTACAGCCGGGAGCGCTTATCCGTATTTTGATTGAAATTGTGAGCGAATAACAAATTCAAACAGGATACCGTTATGAACCTGAACACAGATTCACTCTCCGCTGTTCTGGCCCGCCGCGACTGGGAAAATCCCGGCGTCACGCAGCTCAACCGCCTGGAGGCGCACCCACCTTTCTGTAGCTGGCGCTCAGCAGATGATGCGCGAACTAATCAGCGCTCAACTCAGTTACGCTCGCTGAATGGCCAGTGGCAATTCGCGTGGTTTCCCGCGCCGGAGGCTGTGCCGGAAAGCTGGCTGACAAACGATCTGCCACAGGCTGACACTATCAACGTCCCCTCTAACTGGCAGATGGACGGTTACGACGCGCCAATTTATACCAACGTCACCTACCCGATTCCGGTTAATCCCCCGTACGTTCCGGCACAGAACCCAACGGGATGTTACTCGCTCACATTTAATATCGAAGACGCATGGTTAGATGAAGGTCAGACGCGCATTATTTTTGACGGCGTCAATTCCGCATTTCATCTGTGGTGCAACGGTCGCTGGGTCGGCTACGGTCAGGACTGTCGTCTGCCGTCTGAATTCGATCTGAGCGATTATCTGCTGCGCGGCGAAAACCGCCTGGCCGTGATGGTGCTGCGATGGAGCGACGGCAGCTATCTGGAAGACCAGGATATGTGGCGCATGAGCGGTATCTTTCGCGACATATCTTTGCTGCATAAGCCCACCACGCAAATCAGCGACCTGCGCATTAACACCCGTTTTAACGATGACTTCAGCCGCGCCGTGCTGGAAGCGGAAGTCAGAGTGGCGGGCAACGCGAGCGAAGATTTACGCGTTACCCTGCAATTGTGGGAAGCTGAAACGCTGACTGATGAAACGACCTCCCCACTCGGCGGCGAGATTATTGATGAACGCGGCGCTTATCATGACCGGGTTACCCTGCGGCTGAACGTCGAAAAGCCAGCGCTGTGGAGTGCTGAAACGCCCAATCTGTACCGTGCCGTTGTGCAGTTACATACCGCGGATGGAGTGCTGATTGAAGCAGAAGCCTGTGACGTCGGCTTTCGTCAGATTGATATCAAAAACGGCCTACTACTGTTAAACGGTAAGCCGCTGTTGATTCGCGGCACCAACCGTCATGAGCACCATCCGGTCAACGGTCAGGTGATGGACGAGGCGACGATGGTGCAGGACATTCTGCTGATGAAGCAGAACAACTTTAATGCCGTGCGCTGCTCCCATTACCCGAACCATCCGTTGTGGTACACCCTGTGCGATCGCTACGGCCTGTACGTGGTCGACGAAGCCAATATCGAAACCCACGGCATGGTGCCAATGAATCGCCTGAGCGACGATCCCACATGGTTGCCTGCCATGAGCCAGCGCGTGACGCGCATGGTGCAGCGCGATCGCAACCATCCGAGCATTATCATCTGGTCGCTGGGCAATGAATCCGGTCATGGCGTCAATCACGACGCGCTGTATCGCTGGATAAAATCAGAGGATCCGTCACGCCCGGTACAGTACGAAGGCGGCGGCGCGAATACCGCGGCGACCGACATTATTTGCCCGATGTACGCCCGCGTCGATCAGGATCAGCCCTTCCCGGCGGTACCTAAATGGTCGATTAAAAAGTGGCTGTCGATGCCCGGCGAGCAGCGTCCACTCATTCTCTGTGAATATGCCCATGCGATGGGCAATAGTTTCGGCGGCTTCGCCAAATACTGGCAGGCATTTCGTCAGTATCCGCGACTGCAGGGCGGGTTTGTCTGGGACTGGGTGGATCAATCGCTGATTAAACACGATGATAATGGCAAGGCATGGTCAGCCTACGGTGGCGACTTTGGCGACACGCCTAACGATCGTCAATTTTGCATGAACGGACTGGTGTTCGCCGATCGCACCCCGCATCCGGCGTTATACGAGGCCAAACATGAACAGCAGTTTTTCCAGTTTACGTTACTGCCGGGCGCTGAACGCCAGATTGAAGTGACCAGCGAATATCTGTTCCGCCGCAGCGATAACGAAGTTCTGCACTGGTCGATTGCCCAGGACGGCAACCCGCTGGCCGCCGGACAAATCGTTCTGGATATTGCCCCGCAGGGCCGCCAGGTGATTACCCTGCCAGATTGCCCGATGCCGGAAACCGCAGGCCAACTGTGGCTGTCGGTGCGCGTGGAACAGCCTCGCGCCACCGCCTGGTCAGACGCCGGGCACATCAGCGCCTGGCAGCAGTGGAAGCTGGAAGAGAAACTCAGCCTGGCGCGGCAGCCAACTGTCCGCACCGCGCCACAGCTCAACGTTAGCGAAAACAGCTTTACTGTGGAGAACGACAACAAGCGTTGGCAATTCGACCGTCGGTCTGGCCTGCTGACACAATACTGGCTTGATGATACAGCCCAGTTGTTATCCCCACTGACCGACCAGTTCACCCGCGCGCCGCTGGACAACGACATCGGCGTCAGCGAGTCAACCCGCATTGACCCGAATGCCTGGGTTGAACGCTGGAAGGCCGCCGGTCATTATCAGGTTGCAGCAACGTTACTGCACTGTGCTGCCGACGCGCTCAGCAACGCAGTACTGATTACCACTGAACATGCGTGGCAGTATCAGGGTGAAACGCTGTTTATCAGCCGTAAATCGTATCGTATCAACGGTCATGGCGAGATGCTGGTAACGGTGGATGTCGATGTTGCCAGCGGCACGCCGCATCCGGCGCGTATTGGCCTGAGCTGCCAGTTGTCGCAGGTTGCCGAGCGTGTGAACTGGTTAGGTCTCGGCCCACATGAGAACTACCCGGATCGCCTGAGCGCCGCCTGTTTTGACCGTTGGGATCTGTCACTCGATGAGATGTACACCCCGTATGTTTTCCCGAGCGAAAACGGTCTGCGCTGCGGCACGCGCGAACTGCGATACGGCACGCATCAATGGCGTGGCGACTTCCTGTTCAACATCAGCCGCTTTAGCCAACAGCAACTAATGGAAACCAGCCACCGTCATCTGCTGCAACCGGAGGCGGGTACCTGGCTCAATATTGATGGCTTCCATATGGGCGTCGGCGGCGATGATTCATGGAGTCCTTCCGTGTCGCCGGAGTTTTTGTTGAGTGCCGGACGTTATCACTACCAGGTTATCTGGGGTTAAACATAATAATAATGGGCAGGTTATGACCTGCCCTTATTTTTCCTGAGGAAGTCTGTCATGTATTATTTAAAAAACACTAACTTTTGGATGTTCGGCTTTTTCTTTTTCTTTTACTTTTTCATTATGGGTGCTTATTTCCCCTTCTTTCCGATCTGGTTACACGACGTGAACCATATCAGTAAAGGTGACACTGGGATCATTTTCGCCTGTATTTCACTGTTTTCATTATTATTCCAGCCTGTTTTTGGACTACTTTCCGATAAGCTTGGCCTGCGAAAACACCTGCTGTGGGTAATTACTGGAATGCTGGTAATGTTTGCCCCGTTCTTTATTTACGTTTTTGGGCCGCTATTACAGGTTAATATTTTACTGGGGTCGATTGTCGGCGGGATTTATCTTGGCTTTATTTACAATGCCGGCGCTCCGGCGATTGAAGCCTATATTGAAAAGGCCAGCCGCCGAAGCAAGTTTGAATTTGGTCGCGCACGCATGTTTGGCTGTGTGGGCTGGGCGCTG
>NZ_JAHLQZ010000204.1:0-6737 GCF_018919505.1 Citrobacter sp. S55_ASV_140 | reverse complement strand
CAAAGCCCGGCGTGGCGTCGTTAGTCTGGTTATCGCCGGGGGTACCGGTGTCGTCGCTCAGGGCGATCACCGGCGCCGCCACGCGGGTGTCCACCGTCACAGCCAGCGCCGTGGAGGTCTGCACGTTCCCCGCGTCGTCGGTGACCTGCACGGTGACGCTGTAGTCGCCGTCCGCCAGTTCCGGGGCGGTAAAGGTCCACCTGCCCTCTGACTGCACGGCGTCATAGGCGGTGCCGTTGATAATGACCTGCACCTTCGTCACGTCCGCATCAATACTGCCCAGCGTGAACGCCGGCGTGATGTCGCGGGTGATGTTGTCGCTGTTGCTGCTGCCGCTGTCTGACGCATCCGCCAGATCGATGGTCGGCACCGACAGCGTGGTGTCCACCGTAAAGGTCAGGGTGGCCGAGTCCGCGGTGTTACCGGCGAGGTCGGTGACGGTGGCCACGATGGTGTGGTCGCCGTCGGCCAGCGCGGCGCTGTCAATATGCCACTGCCCGTCCGCGTCCTTCGTCGCCGCCACCGGCTTACCGCCGTCAATGCTCACCATCACGCTGACGGCGTCGTTCTCCGTGGTGATGGCAAAGCCCGGGGTGGCGTCGTTAGTCTGGTTGTCGCCGGGGGTACCGGTGTCGTCGCTCAGGGCGATCACCGGCGCCGCCACGCGGGTGTCCACCGTGATGGCCAGCGCCGTGGAGGTCTGCACGTTCCCCGCGTCGTCGGTCACCTGCACCGTGACGCTGTAGTCGCCGTCCGCCAGTTCCGGCGCGGTAAAGGTCCACGTCCCGTCCGTCAGTGTCGCCGGGTAAGCCGTCCCGTTGATCAGCACCTGCACGCTGATCACGTCGGCGTCGATACTGCCCAGCGTGAACGCCGGGGTGGTGTCGTTCGTGATGTTGTCGCTGTTGAGGCTGCCGCTGTCTGACGCATCCGCCAGATCGATGGTCGGCACCGACAGCGTGGTGTCGACGGTGAAGGTCAGTGAGGACGTTGCGGTGTTGCCGGCGAGGTCGGTGACGGTGGCCACAATGGTGTGGTCGCCGTCGGCCAGCGCGGTGCTGTCAATATGCCACTGCCCGTCCGCGGCCTTCGTCGCCGCCACCGGGGTGCCGCCGTCAATGCTCACCATCACGCTGACGGCGTCGTTATCCGTGGCAATGGCAAAGCCCGGGGTGGCGTCGTTAGTCTGGTTATCCCCCGCCGTACCGGTGTCGTCGCTCAGGGCGATCACCGGCGCCGCCACGCTGGTGTCCACCGTCATGGCCAGCGCGGTGGAGGTCTGCACGTTCCCCGCGTCATCGGTGACCTGCACGGTGACGCTGTAGTCGCCGTCCGCCAGTTCCGGGGCGGTAAAGGTCCACCTGCCCTCTGACTGCACGGCGTCATAGGCGGTGCCGTTGATAATGACCTGCACCTTCGTCACATCCGCGTCGATACTGCCCAGCGTGAACGCTGGCATGGTGTCGTTCGTGATGTTGTCGCTGTTGAGGCTGCCGCTGTCTGACGCATCCGCCAGATCGATGGTCGGCACCGACAGCGTGGTGTCGACGGTGAAGGCCAGTGAGGACGTCGCGGTGTTGCCGGCGAGGTCGGTGACGGTGGCCACGATGGCGTGATCGCCGTCGGCCAGCGCGGTGCTGTCAATATGCCACTGCCCGTCGGCGGCCTTCGTCGCCGCCACCGGGGTGCCGCCGTCGATGCTCACCATCACGCTGACGGCGTCGTTCTCCGTGGTGATGGCAAAGCCCGGCGTGGCGTCGTTAGTCTGGTTATCGCCGGGGGTACCGGTGTCGTCGCTCAGGGCGATCACCGGCGCCACCAGGCTGGTGTCCACCGTCATGGCCAGTGTGGTCGAGTTAGCGGTATTACCCGCATTGTCGGTGACGATAACACTGATGCTATAGTCGCCATCAGCCAGTTCCGGGGCGGTAAAGGTCCACTTGCCCTCTGACTGCACGGCGTCATAGGCGGTGCCGTTGATAATGACCTGCACGCTGATCACGTCAGCATCGATATTGCCCAGCGAGAATGTTGGCGTGGTGTCCCGGGTGATGTTGTCGCTGTTGAGGCTGCCGGTGTCTGACGCATCCGCCAGATCCAGCGTAGGGATAGAAACCTGGGTATCAATGGTGACCTGAATTTTTTCTGATGTCGCTGAGTTGCCGGCGACATCTGTTGCCGTGATATAAAAAATGTAGCTTCCATCGGTCAACGCCTGCGATCCCGTGAAGCTATAAGACCAATTTCCGTTAGCATCCGCGCTGACTTTCCCGATGGCCTTCCCGTCCTGATAAATAGTGATGCTGGAATAAGCCTCGGCTGAACCAGAGAAA
Organism: Citrobacter sp. S55_ASV_140; assembly: GCF_018919505.1. NCBI lineage: Bacteria > Pseudomonadati > Pseudomonadota > Gammaproteobacteria > Enterobacterales > Enterobacteriaceae > Citrobacter > Citrobacter sp. S55_ASV_140. Next base: position 4,404 of record NZ_JAHLQZ010000204.1, on the reverse strand, counting down.
ATCGGGGAAGCGTTATTGGTAATGCGATCGGCATCACTTATGCCGCTATCGCTATCAAGATGGATTGTGGGTGTTTCCATCGTACTATCGACCACAATATCCAGCGTGGTCGAGTTTGCGCTGTTGCCGGCGGCATCTGTTGCACGTACAACGACGGCATGCTCGCCATCAGCTAAGCTCGCCTCTTCCGGGATACGATAGTTCCAGACGCCATTTTTATCAGAGACAACCTGACCGACTACGGTACCATCAATAAAGATCTCGATCGTCGCGTTGGCTTCAGCCGTTCCGGTTAACAACGGCTGCGTTTCCTTGGTGATACCATCATCATTCGACGATCCCGTATCTGAACCCGTGTCTAATTTAAGCGACGGCGTGACGGTGACGGTATCAATGACCAGATCGTAACTACTGCTCGATGTGTTCCCCACCTCATCCTGAGCCTGAATAGTCAGCGTATAATCGCCATCGGAAAGCGCCGGATTAGGGTCATATTCGAACTGCCAGTTGCCATTAGCATCAGCCTGGGTAGTGCCCACGGCTTTACCGTCAACCATCACTGTAATGGTGGCGTATTTTTCAGAGGTCCCGTCAATTGTTAAATTATCATTTTGCCGGGTGATCCAGTCAGTCTGGCTTATCCCCGTATCATCTTCAGCCTGCAACGTGGCAACCGGTGACGTCGTGCTGGTATCGACAGTGAAAGTACAATCGGCAGATGATGGAGAAACGTTTCCCGCAAGGTCAGTCGCATAAGCCACTGCAGTATAGCTACCATCAGCCAGATCGCTTGGCAAGGTAAACGACCAGATACCATCGTGGTTTGCCGTCACCGTGCCACAGGCCTTGCCATCAATATAAATCGTCACCGTACTGCCCGCTTCTGCTGTACCGGTAAAGGCTGGCGTGGCGTCGTTTGTCAGAATATCGCCTGATTTTGAAACGGTGTATTTATACAGTTCAATATCGGGCGATACGGGAGCAACCGTATCAATAGTATATTCGTAGCTGAAGGTTTGCTGGTTGCCCGCATAATCGGTTACGGTGATTGAGAGTTCGTTCAGCCCTTCTGCAGAGGCCTGCGCCAGGTTAAAGCTGAAATTACCACTCTGTGAAGCATCAATTTCAATCTTTTCCCCGGTCGTCAGGTTAGTGATCACAATATGACTATTTGGGTCAGTTTTACCGGTAAACGCTGGATAAATATCGTTGGTATAATTGTCCCCGGCAACTCCGCTGTCTGACTGGCTAGTCATTGCCAGTGTGAATGCATCAATATCGGTATCGACAGTCACATCTATTTGTGCGGTTGAGGTATTACCCGCACGATCGGAAGAGACCACTTCAAAAGTATAAATACCATCAGCGGTAATTTTATTTTCCGGCAGTGTATATTGCCAGTTCCCCATGGAATCCACGCTGACATCGGCCACTTTGTAGCCATTAAGATATAACTCGAGCGTTGAGTTCGGTTCAGCATTACCATGCAGAGAAGGCGTTTTATCATTAGTCAGGCTATCAGTCGAGGACATCCCCGTATCACTGGATTCATCAAGAATAATAACGGGTGTTTCTGGGGGAATCGTATCCAGCGTAATAACGCCGGTCGTTGATGCCGTGTTTCCCGCTTTATCCGTAGCATCAATCTCAATATTATTAATGCCTTCATTTAATTCTGAACCACTAAACTGATACGACCAGGCGCCATCAGAATCTACGGTGACTGTGGTAAGCAGAACGCCATTGGCATAGATAGCAACCTGCGATCCTGCTTCGGCTTCACCAATAATTTTCGCATCGGTAAAACGGGTAAGATTTTCACCCTCAATGCGATCGGCTGCAGGAATGGCGTACTGATCGTCGAGTTCGAAAGTGGGAGCCGCGATGACGGTATCAATGGTTACGATAATTTTCGCGCTACCGCTTCCCCCCTGCCCGTCCGTCACATCGACCTGGACGTTGTGTTGTCCGTCAGCCAGCACCGTGCCGCTATTGAATGAAAAGTTGCCCATCGCATCGGAGGTCGTGACGGCGACAACCACACCATCAATGCGCAGTGAAACTGTCAATCCGGGATCGGTAGAACCAACAAACTGCGGCGTGGTGACGTTGGTAATATTATCGTTTTTTACCCCAGAATCACTGCCGTCATCAAGCTTAAGAGCCACATCAATAGGTTTTACGTCGATGGGCGTTTCATCAGATTCTGATGAACTTGAAGAACTGGACGAACTGGATGAGTAATCAGAGAAAACGAGTCGACTGGCCTCAGCCACAGAGTCATCGTCATATTTCTTATGGTAAAGGCTGGCATCCAGCTGCTCTTCTCCCTGGTTCTGAGAGGCTGCGCCATTTTGGCCATTGCTCTGCGCTTTATCATTGAGGAACTCCTCAAGCTGCTTTTGAACTTCTGCAGAAGCTTTTTGCGCCTCTTCAGCTTCAGCACGCATTTTTTCTGCTTCATGCTTCAGATCAGCAGCCTCTTTTTTAGCTTCCTCAAGGTCTTTCGCATTAATCTCGCTGATTTTATTAATATTATCTTTCAGCACGCGATCCTGACGCTGATCTGATAGTGCAGAGTCAAGCCGTTCAAGTTGAAGATTGCTTAAGTCGATCGTTTTCAGCAGTTGCTGACCTGAAACATCCTGCCCCTGGAATTTGAAGTGAACGTGGTTATTTTCAAGGCTTGAATAAAGAGCACCGTTAATAACGTTAACTACCACATTACCCGGAAAAATAAATTTAAAGTCGGTCCCACTAATGACGACTTTGGCACTATCCATAGCACCATACTGCTGTAAGTCGACAATTGAATCATTGCTTGCAAAAATAGTATTACTCATATTATCACCCTGAATTAATGAGTTGATTTACTGTCAGTGATGACCGGCTCACTGAAAACTTGTTGAAGGCCACGCAGCAATGGCGAGGCAAGGTATTTTAATATGCTGTGGTTGCCTGTAATAATGAAAGCATCTACCGTCATTCCAGGTTTGATAACATCACGTTCTTTTGTACCGATAGTGAACTCTACGATAGCTTTGTAATACCTCACCGTATTTCCATTAACCGTATCTTCGTAGGAGTCAGGACTGATTTGCTCTACTACACCGGTATAAGGTTTTGAACCCGAGAGAATAAATGAGAGAATTTTCACGTTAACCGAACCACCAACATAAATTTGATCGCGATCTTTAGGTTGAATTTTTACTTCCGCGAGCATTTTGGTTGACATTGGTTTAATCTCAAACAGCGAGTCAGCAGCCTGTATCACACCGCCTTTGGTGAAGGCATTTTTGTTAATTTGATAAATCACGCCATCAATGGGCGATCGGACGCGAGATTCTTTCATCTGCTTTTGTAATACACTCATGGCAGAGTCATTAAGCGCAGCTTCATGTTGAGCATCGACCAAGTTTTTCGACAAGGTATTACGAAAAGTAAAGACATCATCATTAATCTCGCTATGGATCACCTTTATCTCTTCTGATTTCGCTACTACCTGGCTTTCAAGATCGATAAGCTCAGACTTGAGACGCTCTGCTGCCTGTTTTTTTGCCAACAGAGTGGTATAAGAACTGATACCCTTTTTAACCAAAGGAGAAAGAAGATTAACCTCTTCCTGAACAAGCATTAGCTCGCTGTTCTTGCTGATTTTAGAAATACCTAAACGCTCAATTTCAGAATTGAGGCTGTTGATTTTATTATCCTTCGTTTTGGTCTGGCTAATTAACAATTGTATATTACCAATCAAGTCCTGATTCGTGATATTGCTAATATCAAAGAGAGTATAATCCTGCCTCCAGGCCAAAATGGACATCATTTCTTTGATATATAAGGCAAGATAGCGGTGCTGAGCTTGGGTACGTTCGTTTTCTTTCTGAATATCAAAGTTTGATGTTTCGGCAAGGACCTGACCTTTGGTAACAAAATCCCCTTCCGCGACATGAATCGCATCAATCGTTCCACCTTTAGAGAGAGAAACGACCTGAGTATTATCCTTGGTGATAATGACACCGCTGCCATGTACGACCGAATTTATCTTTATCAGGCTAAAAAGTAGGAGTATGACGAGGGTCATCACGACGATGACCATCATCAGATGGTCACACTGTTTCCTGTTCATTGCGACATAGAACCGCTTTTAGGCTGTATCTGGCCAGGTTCCAGATACAGTTCATGTAACAGATCGGCGAGTTGAGCCATCTGTTCAAGCTTCGCCTGATAGATAGAGAATTGTGACTCAATCATTGTCAGGTTAGCTTGATAATGTTCATTCCTGCTGGAAATAAAGTCGAGTAGCGATTTTTGACCTAATTTGAACTCTTCTTTATACAGTTCAATGAGTTTCCCGGCATTTTCATAGGAGCGTTTAGATATTTCTAATGAATCTTTTCCTGTCAT
>NZ_JAHLQZ010000203.1:0-6803 GCF_018919505.1 Citrobacter sp. S55_ASV_140 | reverse complement strand
CTTCCACTTCACGCAGACCATTAGCTTCAAGCGTCGCGCCGGTTGACACTAGATCGCAGATTGCATCGGCCAGGCCCGCGCGGGGCGCGACTTCGACAGAACCGTTTAACAGACAGGATTTAAATGACACCCCTTTTTGATCGAGGTAACGCTTGAGCAGGTGCGGGTAAGAGGTGGCGATACGCTTCCCGTTCAGTTCTGCCGGGCCATCCCAGGCTTCATCAACCGGCGTCGCCAGCGAAAGACGGCAGCCGCCGAAGTCCAGACGACGCAGGGTAAAATAGCGAGGATCTTCACCCTGCGCCCGACGGTTGAGCAGCTCTTCTTCCAGAACGTTTTCCCCAATAATGCCCAGATCAACGACGCCGTCCATCACCAGACCCGGGATATCGTCATCACGCACGCGCAGGATATCAATCGGCATATTTTCTGCCATCGCAATTAAGCGCTGGGTGTGAAGATTAATTTTAATGCCGCAACGGGCCAGTAATTCGCGTGAATCGTCGCTTAAACGGCCTGATTTTTGCATAGCTATGCGTAAACGGGTGTTGTCTAACATTGTTTGTTCCTCGTTATCCTGTCTGAATCAGTTTGGGTCACGCACAAAAAAAAGCCCCCGGAAGAAATCTTCCGGGGGCTTTCTCATACGCTCATGCACCGCTGGAAGATTTAAATGTCTCCCAGCACACATCGCCTGAAAGACTAGTCAGGATGATGGTGATGATGGTGTTTAAATTGAGCGCGTGTCATAAATTTTCTCGATGAATGTTTATTCATTTGATGTCTTTTAACCTAAACCACTTTAGCTACGGAAAGCAAGGGCTTTTTTTGATCATTAATTCATTTCATATTGATACTATGAATTGTCAGCCACCGTGGGCTGGCGTAGCCTTGCGTTATAGGCCAAAAGTCAGGAGAGAAGGCATGAAAAAGGTCGCAATTGTCGGGTTAGGTTGGTTAGGCATGCCGTTAGCCATGTCGCTGGCGGCGAGAGGCTGGCAGGTTACCGGCAGCAAAACCACACTGGATGGGGTAGAAGCGGCCCGTATGAGCGGTATCGAGAGTTACTCGCTGCGCCTGGAGCCTGAACTGGTCTGTGAGGCTGACGATCTCGACGCGCTCATGGACGCTGATGCACTGGTTATAACGCTACCTGCGCGCCGTAGCGGGCCGGGGGAGACATTTTACCTTCAGGCCATGCAGGAACTGGTTGACAGTGCGCTGGCGTACCGGATCCCGCGGATTATTTTTACCAGTTCGACGTCGGTCTATGGCGATGTCCAGGGCATCGTCAAAGAGGGGACGCCGCGTAACCCGGTCACCGCCAGCGGGCGTGTTCTGAAAGATCTTGAAGACTGGTTGCATAACCTGCCTGGCACCTCGGTAGATATTCTGCGTCTGGCCGGACTGGTTGGCCCGGGAAGACATCCCGGCCGCTTTTTTGCTGGCAAGACGGCGCCAGATGGACACCATGGCGTCAATCTGGTGCATCTGGATGATGTCGTTTCTGCCATCACGTTGCTGCTGCAAGCGCCCAAAGGGGGACACATCTATAATATATGTGCGCCTATGCATCCGGCGCGTAACGTGTTCTATCCGCAGATGGCCCGCCAGTTGGGGATGGAACCGCCGGAATTTCGCGGCGGTGCGGATAACGGTAAAGGTAAAGTCATTGATGGCAGCCGTATTTGTAATGAGCTTGGATTTGAGTACCAGTATCCCGATCCGCTGGTGATGCCGATGGAGTGACAGGCCAGCAGAGTGTCGCTGTATACCGCCAGGGGGCGAGTATGAAACCACTGCTGGACGTTCTTATCATCCTCGATGCGTTAGAAAAAGAGGGCAGTTTCGCGGCGGCGTCGGCAAAATTGTATAAGACGCCGTCTGCGCTTAGCTACACCGTCCATAAACTGGAAAGCGATCTTAATATTCAGTTATTAGATCGCAGTGGGCACCGGGCTAAGTTTACCCGCACCGGTCAAATGCTGCTGGAAAAGGGGCGAGAGGTATTGCACTCCGTCCGCGAACTCGAAAAGCAAGCCATTAAACTTCATGAAGGCTGGGAGAATGAACTGGTCATCGGCGTCGATGATACGTTTCCCTTTTCACTGCTGGCCCCCCTTATCGAATCCTTCTATCAACATCACAGTGTGACGCGCCTGAAGTTTATTAACGGCGTGCTGGGTGGTTCATGGGATGCACTTACTCAGGGGCGGGCGGATATTATTGTCGGCGCTATGCACGAACCGCCGGCGGGGAGCGAATTTGGTTTTGCGCGGCTTGGCGCGCTGGAACAGGTGTTTGTGGTTGCGCCGCATCATCCGCTGGCGCAGGAACAGGAACCGTTAAATAGGCGTACTATTCGACGATTTCGCGCCATCGTGGTGGGAGAGAATGCGCATCAAGCGAACATCTCCGGCGTTCAGGTGTTGGACGATCAGGAAGCGATTACCGTTTTTGACTTCAAAACCAAGCTGGAGCTGCAAATCAGTGGTCTGGGATGCGGATATATTCCCCGTTATCTGGCGCAGCGATTTTTGGACAGCGGCGCGCTGATTGAGAAGAAAGTGGTTGGACAAATTCTGTTTGAACCCGTGTGGATAGGGTGGAATGAACAGACCGCCGGCCTTGCCAGCGCCTGGTGGCGGGACGAGATTTTAGCAAATAGTGCTATTGCCGGGGTGTACGTTAAAACGGATGCTGATAAATCAATCAGTTGAGAAAAAATATTTTTTTACATTGGCTTCAATCTCTTGTTATTTCTCCCCAAATTAGTGCAAAATACGCCGCTTGCAAAAAATGACATTAACCGACGTTTTAATACGCGTCGGTTATTTTTTTGCATCAAACCAATCATTCATAAAAGAGGCCGGGCTTCGTACCGGATAGATACTTACTTAAAAATCGACAGTTGTTGTCGCTGAGGATTAACAAAAAATGGGGCAATTTTTTGCTTACGCGACGGTTTTCGCCGTAATGGAGGATAACCATGTCGCATAACGCTACTCCAAACACCTCTCGCGTGGAATTACGTAAAACGCTTACGCTGGTTCCGGTTGTCATGATGGGCCTTGCCTATATGCAGCCGATGACGCTGTTCGATACATTCGGTATCGTCTCAGGAATGACCGATGGTCACGTCCCGACAGCTTACGCCTTCGCACTGATCGCCATCCTCTTTACCGCACTAAGCTACGGTAAACTGGTACGCCGCTATCCGTCCGCAGGCTCTGCCTACACTTACGCTCAGAAATCCATTAGCCCGACCGTTGGTTTTATGGTTGGCTGGTCATCGCTGCTGGACTACCTGTTCGCGCCGATGATCAACATTCTGTTGGCGAAAATTTATTTTGAAGCGCTGGTGCCTTCGATTCCATCGTGGATGTTCGTGGTGGCGCTGGTGGCCTTTATGACCGCCTTCAACCTGCGTAGCCTCAAGTCCGTCGCTAATTTCAACACCGTGATCGTGTTGTTGCAGGTGGTGCTGATTGCAGTGATCCTCGGCATGGTCGTTTATGGCGTGTTCGAAGGGGAAGGCGCCGGTACGCTGGCGAGCAGCCGTCCGTTCTGGTCGGGTGATGCGCACGTGATCCCGATGATCACCGGGGCTACCATCCTGTGCTTCTCGTTCACCGGTTTTGACGGTATCAGCAACCTGTCAGAAGAAACCAAAGACGCTGAACGCGTGATCCCGCGTGCGATTTTCCTGACCGCGCTGATTGGTGGCCTGATCTTTATCGTCTCCACTTATCTGTTGCAGTTGTACTTCCCGGATATCTCGCGCTTTAAGGATCCGGATGCTTCGCAGCCGGAAATCATGCTGTATGTTGCTGGTAAGTTCTTCCAGGTCGGCGCGCTGATTTTCTCTACCATTACCGTACTGGCGTCCGGTATGGCGGCGCATGCAGGCGTTGCGCGTCTGATGTACGTGATGGGTCGTGACGGCGTATTCCCGAAAAGTTTCTTCGGTTATGTACACCCGAAATGGCGTACTCCGTCCATGAACATCATTCTGGTTGGGGCGATTGCTTTGCTGGCAATCAACTTCGACCTGGTGATGGCGACGGCGCTGATTAACTTTGGTGCGCTGGTGGCGTTTACCTTCGTTAACCTGTCGGTAATCTCCCAGTTCTGGATCCGTGAGAAGCGTAACAAGACGCTGAAAGATCACTTCCAGTACCTGTTCCTGCCAATGTGCGGTGCGCTGACCGTTGGCGCGCTGTGGGTGAACCTGGAAGAAAGCTCAATGGTTCTGGGCCTGATCTGGGCGGGTATCGGTCTGATCTACCTGGCGTGCGTGACCAAAAGCTTCCGCAACCCGGTACCGCAGTACGACGAAGATATCGCGTAATAACTGCATTTAGCTGAAAAAAAACGGAGACATGTTCTCCGTTTTTTTATACGTGGGATTTAGACAATCTCTTGCGCATATTGCCAGAGTGCTTTCAGCAGCGTCAGCTTCTCTTTGTTATCCGCATAATGCTGACTCAGCATCTGTAATTCATTGGCGTAATTTTGCAAAAACTCCGGCGTGAATACCTGACGACGATGGTCCAGCCAGCGCTGTTGTTCGGCTTCATCCAGCGTTCCGGGGAAGTTACGCGCGCGGTAGTTAAACAGCAGCTTTTCAATGCGTTTATCGACAAAGGTGATATCCAGCGCCGGTAAATTGCGCGGTTCGGTTTCCAGAACGATTTTCATCGCAGCGCGGTCGGCATCGCTGAAAAAGCCGTTGTATAGCTGGGCATCTACGTTATCCGATGGCGCAAAGGGTTCCGCCTCGGCAAAGATAGCCACGACTTTGTCGCGCACCTGGGGGTTTTCGCGCAGAATTTTGAGATTATCCAGACAATGCTGGCGGTTAATACCGAGACGATCGGCATCTTCCGGGCGCAGGGTGTTCGCCTGTGCCAGTACCGGACATTTGTTGATGTGCACCAGTTTAACCGGCACTGCGGGGTTATCTCCCAGATCTGCCTTAGCGGTATAGAGCCGCTCACGCAGCGCGTCGCTGTCCAGTTCGAGCAGCGGTGAAATATCACCGGCCAGATCGACCATGATAACCGCGTTGCGATTTTCCGGATGCCAGGCCAGTGGCGCCACCCAACTGGTGTTACCGCGCCATGCGCCGAACATGCCCGAGACATGGACCAGCGGCTTCATCTGCGGCACATCAATTAGCGCCGCCAGTTTGTGCTTATTACGATGGCTATAGAGATACTCAAACAGACGAGGCTGGCGTGACTTGACTAATTGCGCCATCGCAATCGTGGCATACACATCGGCCATTGCATCGTGGGCATTGGCATGCTCAATCCCATTCGCTTTGGTCAAATGTTCCAGGCGGAAGCTGGGCAAGCCATCGTCGTTTTCCGGCCAGTTAATACCTTCAGGACGCAGGGCATAGCAGGCACGCATTACATCCAGCAGATCCCAGCGCGAATTATCGTTCTGCCAGCTCCAGGCATAGGGATCATAGAAATTGCGATACAGGATATTTCGCGTCACTTCATCATCGAAGCGCACGTTGTTATAGCCCAGAATACAGGTTTTCGGTACGGTAAACAGGGCGTGAATACGCGCAGCAAAAGCAGCTTCATTTTCTCCCTTTTCACGTGCTTCTTGCGGGGTGATGCCGGTAATCAGCACCGCCTCGGGCTGTGGCAGATAATCATCTGCGGGTTTGCAATAAAAGACTTCAGGTTCACCGATAATGTTGAAATCATTATCTGTGCGGATAGCCGCAAATTGCGCGGGTCTGTCCAGCGCCGGATGGGTACCAAAAGTCTCGTAATCGTGGAAGAGAAAACCAGGTTGCTGCTTGCCGTCATTCATTGTTCAGTTATGTCCGGGATCAATTTAGCGCTTATCCAAGAATACCAAAAAATAGCGAGGTAATCAGCAAGAGGATTATCGATGCGGAATGGCCTACGCAAGAAAATTGCGCTGAACACGGCTTCGAACGAATGATTAATTATTTTCTTACCGTTAAAGGAAATTACTGGAATAAACTTTCTTAAAATCACACCTTGGGAAATAAGTTAATTGATAACCATTATTGTTATTTCATTTTCTGTTTTCTGGATGTTTTAAAAGTCTTTTAAAAACAACGACCTTATATTTCTATTAATGCGCTTGTATGCATTGTAATAAAATGTGAGTGAGGTTAAAAATTAATAATATAAACTCCATATAATAATTGGATATATCTAATAACAGGAGGTTATATGAGCATAAGTCGGCGTAATTTTTTACGAGGGGTGGGTATAGGTTGCTCAGCCTGTGCGATAGGCAGTTTTCCACCAGGCGCACTGGCGCGGAATTCTCCCGAGCACATAAAAGGGAAAACATCCCTGACGCCAAGTTTGTGCGAAATGTGTTCTTTTCGCTGCCCAATTCAGGCTCAGGTAATTAATAATAAGACGGTTTTTATTCAAGGAAACCCTAATGCGCCTCAGCAGGGGACGCGTGTCTGCGCGCGCGGAGGCAGCGGTGTTAGCCTGGTCAACGACCCGCATCGTATTGTTAAACCGATGAAACGCACAGGACCTCGCGGGAGCGGTGAGTGGCAGGTAATTAGCTGGCAGCAGGTATATAAAGAAATTGCCGAAAAAATGACGGCAATAAAAGCGCAGCATGGTCCTGAGGGGGTCGTATTCTCTTCCAAGTCCGGTTCGCTTTCCGGCCATTTATTTCACCTCGCGACGGCTTTTGGATCGCCGAACACGTTTACTCACGCCTCGACATGCCCCGCCGGAAAAGCGATTGCCGCTAAAGTTATGATGGGTGGCGATTTAGCCATG
>NZ_JAHLQZ010000202.1:0-6845 GCF_018919505.1 Citrobacter sp. S55_ASV_140 | reverse complement strand
GGTAGGGCATGACAGGAGCAATAATGGTGGTGAGTACCGCAGCGGCCGCCACAATGATGACGTATTCAGGATGCTTTACCCAGCCAAGCGGATAGTGGCCGAGAAGAATGTCGCGTACTGAACCACCGCCAATGGCGGTCGCAGTGGCAATAATAATGACGCCAAATGTATCCATACGGCGACGTCCTGCCGCAAGCGCGCCGGTCATGGCTTCGGCAGTAATACCAATTAAATATAAAACGTGTAACAGCATGTATTCCCCCTGTTGTGCTGGGGGCTAAGGTTATCGATTTGTGCGCATTGTCACGATTGAGATTTTCTAAGGTGAAACGATTTTAATAACTACAGCTAATGCGAATTTGTCAGAAATGCGTTATGACATGCTGTCTAAAGTGTGGAGTGTAATAATAAACGATGAGAAAATGTAATTCGAAGTGAAGGGGCGGAAGCGAAACGTCGGGAAAAACACGTAGTCCCGCCGTTTACTGGCGGGCTACGTAGAGTAAAGGTTACTCTATATTCTGAATCTGCTCGCGCATTTGCTCGATCAAGACTTTCAGTTCAATTGCGGAGTTAGTCACTTCGGCATTGATAGACTTGGATGCCAGAGTGTTCGACTCACGGTTGAATTCCTGCATCATGAAGTCCAGACGACGGCCAACCGCCTCTTTTTTCTTCAGAATGTTGTAGGTTTCTTTGACGTGAGCTTCCAGGCGATCCAGTTCTTCAGCCACGTCGATACGCTGTGCCATCAGCACCAGCTCTTGCTCAAGACGGTTATTTTCCAGTTGCACCTGTGCGTCTTCCAGTTTGGCCACCAGACGCTCACGCTGCCATTGCAGAATTTCCGGCATATGCGCACGTACCTTCGTCACTTCAGCGCTGACGCCTTCCAGACGCTGCTCGATCAGCGCCTTCAGCGCCTGACCTTCGGTTTCACGCGCAACGATAAAGTCATCCAGCGTACCGTCAAGCGCAGCGAGGATTTCGGCGGCAATGGCGTCCAGATCTTGCTCCTGGGCTGCCATTACGCCAGGCCAACGCAGGATATCAACCGGGTTAATTTCACCTTCATCACTCTGCATTTTGACCCAGTTAGCAGCACTCACGAGCTGTTTAGCGAGCTTTTCATTCAGAATCAGCTCGCCCTGAGCGCTGGCATCCGGCTCAAAACGCAGCGTACATTCGATCTTACCGCGCGTCAGACGCGTGCGGATGCGTTCGCGAACCACGGGTTCGAGACTACGGAACTGTTCCGGCAGGCGAAAATAAGTTTCCAGATAACGCTGGTTTACCGAGCGCATCTCCCAGGTTGCGCTACCCCATTCACCCTTGATTTCACGCCGGGCGTAGGCGGTCATGCTGCGGATCATAGACGTTCCTGTTTTTAAAGATGAGATGGGAGGATTATAGCCATCCACGTCTTGTCAGGATAGGAATAACCGTCGGAAGTCCGTATAATGCGCAGCCACATTCGTTTCAAGCCGGAGATTTTATCATGCGTCCAGCAGGTCGTAGTGCCAATCAGGTGCGTCCCGTCACCCTGACCCGTAATTATACAAAACACGCTGAAGGCTCCGTGCTGGTCGAATTTGGTGATACTAAAGTACTGTGTACCGCTTCTATTGATGAAGGCGTCCCACGTTTTCTGAAAGGTCAGGGCCAGGGCTGGATCACCGCAGAATATGGCATGCTGCCACGCGCCACGCACACCCGTAACGCCCGTGAAGCGGCGAAAGGTAAGCAGGGCGGTCGTACCATGGAAATCCAGCGTTTGATCGCCCGCGCACTTCGCGCTGCTGTTGACCTGAAGACGCTCGGTGAATTCACTATTACGCTGGACTGTGATGTTATTCAGGCAGATGGCGGTACGCGTACTGCATCGATTACTGGCGCATGCGTTGCGTTGGCGGATGCGCTGAACAAACTGGTGGCGAGCGGTAAGCTGAAAACTAACCCGATGAAAGGGATGGTAGCCGCGGTTTCCGTGGGCATTGTCAACGGTGAAGCGCTCTGTGACCTCGAGTACGTTGAGGACTCTGCCGCAGAAACTGACATGAACGTGGTGATGACTGAAGATGGTCGCATTATTGAGGTGCAGGGCACGGCGGAAGGTGAGCCGTTCAGCCATGAAGAACTTCTCACCCTACTGGCATTGGCCCGAGGGGGAATCGAATCCATTGTAGCGACGCAGAAGGCGGCGTTAGAAAATTGATTTTAAAGGCGACTGAAGAGTCGCCTTTTTTTTGTCTGTAATAAAGTGAGATGAGGAGCGAATCCATGAAACCGTATCAGCGCCAGTTTATTGAGTTTGCGCTTAGCAAGCAGGTACTAAAGTTTGGCGAATTTACGTTGAAATCCGGGCGCAAAAGCCCCTATTTCTTCAACGCCGGGCTATTTAATACCGGGCGCGATCTGGCACTGCTAGGCCGTTTTTATGCCGAAGCGCTGGTGGATTCCGGCATCGAGTTCGATTTGCTGTTTGGCCCAGCCTACAAAGGTATTCCGATTGCGACCACCACCGCCGTTGCGCTGGCGGAACACCACGATAAAGATTTACCGTACTGCTTTAACCGTAAAGAGGCGAAGACCCATGGTGAAGGCGGTAATCTGGTAGGTAGCGCACTTGAGGGGCGTGTCATGCTGGTGGATGATGTTATCACCGCGGGAACAGCAATTCGTGAGTCGATGGAGATTATTCAGGCTAATGGCGCTACGCTTGCTGGGGTACTGATTTCTCTTGATCGTCAGGAACGCGGTCGTGGCGAGATTTCAGCGATTCAGGAAGTGGAACGTGATTATGGTTGCAAGGTAATTTCGATCATTACCCTGAAAGACCTGATTGCGTATCTGGAAGAGAAGCCTGAGATGGCAGAACATTTGGCAGCAGTGCGGGCATACCGAGAAGAGTTTGGGGTTTAATCGTCGCTGAATTGCCCGGTGGCGTTAAGCTTACCGGCCCTACGGGTTGCACAGGCCGGATAAGACAAAGTCGCCATCCGGCAATCGTGTTACTGCAATTGAGCGGCAACCAGCGGCCAGCGGGTGTCAAAATCATCCGTTGGTCGATACTTAAATTCGCTACGTACAAACCGGGACAACATTCCTTCGCAGAAAGCCAGTAACTGGCTGGCCAGCAGCGTTTCATCCACCGTGTAACCTTCGCCTTCACGCATTCTTTTTTCGCGCAGAACCTGGCGTAACTGGGCCTCAATACGTTCGAAAAGCTGGTTAATGCGGCCTTGCAGACGATCCTGTTCAAACATGAGCGCATGCCCGGTCAGAATGCGCGTCAGACCGGGGTTACGTTCACCGAAGCCTAAAATCAGCAGAACGATCAGACGCAGACGTGCGCTGGTGTCCTTTTCATCTTTTAAGATCAGATTGATACGGGTAATCAGACTATCTTCGATAAACTCAATCAGACTATCGAACATGCGAGTCTTGCTGGGAAAATGGCGATACAACGCCGCTTCGGAAACGCCTACAGAGGCTGCCAGTTTCGCTGTCGTGATGCGTTGGCTTCCATCGCTGGACTCAAGCATCAGTGCCAGAGACTGAAGTATTTCTTCGCGACGATTCCTTTTCGCAGTTTGCTTTTCTACCATGTTACAAAATACCCCTGAAAATAAGCTCTTGCCAGGCAGGCATCCACACAGCGACCGCAAACGGCTGTTTGCGGTGTGTTATTGCGTTATTACGCTGTGGGATACTTTTCTGCGGGTTACTTGCGCCCGGAATGGCCGAAGCCACCTTCGCCACGATCGGTGGCTTCAAACTCTTCCACCAGATTAAATTCAGCCTGCACGACCGGTACAAATACCATCTGCGCGATACGTTCGCCCGGTTCAATCGTGAAGCTGTCCTGACCACGGTTCCAGATAGATACCATCAATTGTCCTTGATAGTCGGAATCAATCAGACCGACCAGGTTGCCCAGTACGATGCCGTGCTTATGGCCCAGCCCGGAACGTGGCAACATCACCGCCGCCAGAGAGGGATCGGCAATGTGGATGGCTAACCCGGTTGGCACCAGCGTAGTTGCACCTGGCGCCAGCTCTACGGCGTCATCAAGACAAGCACGCAGGTCAAGTCCGGCAGAGCCAGAAGTGGCGTACGTCGGGAGCGGAAATTGTTGCCCTACGCGCGGGTCCAGAATCTTAACGTCGATTTTTTTCATCATAACGGGTCACGATCTCGTCGAGTAATAATTGGCCCAGGAGTTCTTTACGCTCAAGCGGTAAGATTTTATCTCCATCCTGCCAAAAAAGGTGTAATGCGTTGCTGTCGCTGTTAAACCCTTGATTTGATAGCGAAACGTCGTTAGCACAGATCACATCAAGGTTTTTGCGGATGCGTTTTTGCCGGGCATATTCTTCCACATTATTTGTTTCGGCGGCAAACCCAACGACAAAAGGACGATTAGCATCCAGTGCGGCAACACCGGCGATAATATCCGGGTTTTTGACCATTTTTACTGTTAATTCATCACCCTGCGTCGCCTGTTTTTTGATTTTTTCGGGGGCGACGGTCTCGGCGCGATAATCAGCGACTGCGGCGCAGCCGATAAAAATATGCTGTTGTTGCACCACAGATTGCACGGCGGCTTGCATCTCCAGCGCGGTCATCACATCAATGCGCTGCACAAATGGCGGTGTGGGTAACGAAACAGGTCCCGACACCAGCGTGACGTTTGCCCCGCGTTTTGCGGCAGCGGCTGCGATAGCAAATCCCATTTTTCCGGAGCTGTGATTGGAAATGTAACGCACGGGATCCAGCGGTTCACGCGTCGGACCCGCCGTAATCATGATATTGAGATGTTGCAGATCGTTGACAGGCGAGAAATGTTCTGCGGCCATATCGACAATCGTCAACGGATCCAGCATGCGTCCAGGACCGACATCGCCACATGCCTGGCTACCACTGTCAGGACCCCAAATGAGCAAACCTCGCGAGGCAAGAATGCTCAGATTGTGCTGGGTCGCGGCAGCGAGGTACATCTGCTGGTTCATGGCTGGCAGCACAGCAACAGGAGCAGGCGTTGCCAGACAAATCGTTGAAACCAGATCGTTAGCCATCCCCGCGGCGACGCGAGCAATCAGGTCTGCCGTAGCAGGCGCCAAAATAACCAGGTCGGCCCATTTCCCCAGCTCAATGTGGCCCATCGCGGCTTCGGCGGCGGGGTCAAGCAGGCTGTCGGAAACGGGATAACCCGAAACCGCTTGTAAGCTCAGGGGAGTAATAAACGCTTTTGCCGCTTCGGTCATCGCCACGCGGACGTCAGCGCCGCGTTCCCGTAAACGACGCACCAGTTCAGGGGTTTTGTACGCAGCAATGCCGCCACTGACGCCAAGTACGATTTTTTTACCGGCCAGGCTCATCATGATCTTTCCTGTTGGGTTTCACCAGAAGGCGGATATTTTATCACAATCCGCAATGAGTCGTGCTTTTGCCCGCGCTTCAGTTTGCGAGCCGCTACGAAGAAGTGATAACAGAGCGTCGATTCGCGACAAGCGTTATGCCACTATGCGGACGCGAAAGGAGGGGAAAACATGGAAAATACAGGACGTATGATGCCCCGGGAAAAGCTGTTGGCGCAGGGGGCTGGTTCACTTAGCGATGTTGAGCTACTGGCGCTTTTTTTACGCACCGGGATTCTGGGTAAAGATGTGCTGACGTTGGCAAAAGAGTTGATCCAGCATTTTGGTTCGCTGTATGGCCTGTTATCAGCAGACTATATGGCGTTTAGCCACGTTCACGGCATTGGCCTGGCGAAGTATGCGCAGCTTAAAGGGATTGCCGAACTGGCAAGGCGCTACCATAACGTGCGAGTGATGGAAGAGCGCGCGTTACTTAGCCCGGAAATGGCGCGAGAATTTCTGCAAAGCCAGCTCGCGCAAGAGGAACGCGAGATCTTTCTGGTGATCTTTATGGATTCTCAACATCGTGTGATTAAACACAGCAAACTTTTTTCCGGCACGCTTAGCCATGTTGAGGTGCATCCACGAGAAATTGTGCGTGAAGCGATAAAAATGAATGCGTCAGCGGTGATCCTTGCCCATAATCACCCTTCGGGTTGTGCAGAGCCGAGTAAAGCAGATAAACTCATCACCGAGCGTGTTGTGAAATGCTGTCAGTTCATGGATATCCGGGTGCTTGATCATCTGGTCATTGGGCGCGGAGAGTACGTTTCTTTTGCGGAACGCGGTTGGATTTAACGCACTTTACGCGATCCATCGGGATCTTTGTCTGTTCGGGACTTGAGCATAACGCCGGGTCAGCGTATACTACGCCACCTTTGAGAATCTCGGGTTTGGCATTTGGGCCTGGCAATCGAGAGTTCACTTAGAACTACGCGATGACCGGGCTGTAAAGCCTGACGAGGCGCCGATACCCCATACGAAGCTCGAGCTAATTTGATTTTTGGAGAATAGACATGTCCCGAGTCTGCCAAGTTACTGGCAAGCGTCCGGTGACCGGTAACAACCGTTCCCACGCACTGAACGCGACTAAACGCCGTTTCCTGCCTAACCTGCACTCTCACCGTTTCTGGGTTGAGAGCGAAAAGCGTTTTGTCACCCTGCGTGTATCTGCTAAAGGTATGCGTGTTATTGATAAGAAAGGCATCGAAACAGTTCTGTCTGAACTGCGTGCCCGTGGCGAAAAGTACTAAGTACTAAGAGGAAATAAATCATGGCTAAAGGTATTCGTGAGAAAATCAAGCTGGTTTCTTCTGCTGGTACTGGTCACTTCTATACCACTACGAAGAACAAACGTACTAAGCCGGAAAAACTGGAACTGAAAAAATTCGATCCAGTTGTCCGTCAGCACGTTCTCTACAAAGA